>PLGI01000154.1 GCA_003139775.1 Syntrophaceae bacterium
CGCATAGCGCGGCACGAAGCCAGATAATTCTCGCCCACCTCAAAGCGACTTATAATCTTGTGCATTGGCTACCATAGCCAAGAATAAATGCAAGCAAGATGGTCTAATTTCTTTTTACATCGATGGCAAATTGAAATCATGCGTGAAACAAGACAACTGAAAAAGAGAAGTGGGAAATTAGGAACAGCCACTAATTTACTAAAAAATGGGTTCAGGCAGATGCAGATAAGGTTCCAATGGGTAGCCCGGAAAATACGTTGTATCCACTTAGATGGACTGCATTGGCAGAGAGGGGTGGTTCGCCTTCTAATTTTCATAATGGTTATGGGGGTTACTCTCGTTGCAATGGGATTATATCACGTCTATTTTGACCGAACCAACCTGCCTGACATAGAACCATTTACCCGTTTTGAGTTTCCTACGATCGGACACGTTTACGATGCCAATGGTCAGCCGCTCATTGAGATGGCAAGAGAATACCGGCGGAACATCAAGTATGAGGATATCCCGCCAATTGTTCGAAATGCGATCCTCGCTACGGAAGACAAGAACTTCTTCACACATAGCGGAGTTGACTATTCCGTAATTCCTCGCGTACTAAGCAAAGTCAGAATTAGGGCTCTGGTGGCAAGACTTACAGGGATAAGACGGGAGGATGAGGTGAATCGTCCGGCGATCTTCCCGCATGGCGGATCAACGATCACTCAACAGCTCGTGCGTGGTTATTTTCTCAAAAACATGACGGTTTTTCAAAACATGACGGATCAAGAAAACAGCAACCAACTCCGGCAAGGCGTGAATTTTCGCAGAGTGCTATCTTACATGATCGACTCGAGAAGCGTCAATATGCTGGTTCGGAAGATGGAAGAGATTCGACTGTCGTTGTGGGTCGAAAACAAGATGCAGGAACATTTCGGTTCGAAACGCCGCGCGAAGGAAGAAATTTTGGCACGATACGCCAGTTTGATCTATATGGGAAACGGTCAGTACGGATTTGCGGCGGCAGCGGAATATTATTTTGGCCGGCCTCTCACCACGTTCACTGAGGATGATGCTGACAAGGCAGCCCTGCTTGCAGGCATTGCCAAGTCGCCTGACAACTATGCGCCCAGTGCGAAAAACACAGAGATAGTCTTGCGCCGGAGAAATCAAAGCCTGGCGCTTATGGCGGCCAAGGGTTTCATTTCTCTAGACAGAGTGAAGGGTGCCGAAAAGCGTCCGATTCAGGTGGCCATGCGGCTCCGGAATAAGGCGCCCCTAGGGTCTGCTGTCGTTGGAAATGTTCTTGAGGATCTCAAAGGCCTTCGCGCTGACCTCAGCATTGAAGACCTCCTGCAGGGACGTATCCAGATTTACACGACTGTGGACGTCCGGGTGCAGCAAATTGTGAACGAGGCATTGGAGCATGGTCTCGATCTTTACGAGAAGCGACACCCAAGAATCAAAGGGCTAATCCAGGGATCTATTGTTGTTCTAAAGAACCGCGACGCGAGCATTCTCGCCGAGACGGGCGGCCGTCAGTTCTACCAAGGCCGTTCCATCTCCTACAGCGACTTTAACCGCGTCACAAATTCGCTGCGGCAACCTGGTTCCGCAATGAAACCCATTGTCTATCTCGCTGCTTTTCAGCAGGGAACGTTTAATCTTGATACTCTAGTTCCTGACAAACCCATCAGTGTTCCCGATGGAGGAAATCAGAATACGAAATGGATATCAAACTACGATGGTCAATTCAAGGGTATGATCCCCCTCCGGGAGGCACTGGCGGAATCCAGAAATGCCACTGCGATTTGGATTACCCAGCAGATTGGGATTGAGAGCGTCCTGTGGACGGCGCGGAGTCTAGGTGTCCGGACGCCGTTGCATCCCTATGTCACGACCGCGTTGGGTGCGTCCGAAATGAATTTACTGGAACTGGCCAATGCATACCGCACTATGGCATCGGGCATCTTCGCGAAGCCGTATGTGATCCGAAAGATTGTCTGCGATTCGGGCGAGGTGGTAGCGGATAACGACCACAGCGGGCCTCCGGTCGCAGTCGGCCTCTATGCGCTTGAGCTCATTCAGGAAGGCTTGCGCGGTATTGTGCGCATGCCTACCGGCACGGCTCATGCACTCGATGCAAGCTTTTTTCCGATTCCCGTTATGGGAAAGACAGGAACGACCAATGACTTCAGGGATGCGCTCTTCGTGGGCTCTACTTATGGCCCTGAGGGAATCACCATCGCTGTCCGTATCGGCTTTGACGACAACCGTTCCCTCGGACAGAAAGAAACCGGCGGCAGGGTTACGCTTTCAGTGTTCAAAGAAATTATGCTCAGAGTGTATCGCGAAAGGCTGGCAGGATCTGTGCCTGCGTTTCCGGACCAGATGGAGCAGAACATTAATAATTATCTGAAGGGCGAGCCGGTCGCAGGCGTGACGTTACCCACTACGCAGAAGGCCACCGATTTTTTCGGTGGATGAATGCGCCTTCTGCTACGGGATGTCGCATAAGTATCCTTCGGCTCTTTGAGCCGAAGGTAGATTTTGGGGCCGCCGACTCCTGTCGGCGGGGCTCCACCAGAGAGTGGAATATCTGAAACCAATGGATAAAAATGTGAAACGCACGTTCAAAGCAGCCACAAAGTTGATCCTAACCGGCTTTATTGTTGAAACTCTAATTCCGAAAGCGAATAACCTAAATACCCTGAAGGGCACCATGGGGTCACTATAGGCGCAGCGGAATTGGTAAGTTGAACAATAAAGGTTGTGGAGTATTCTTGGTGAACTTGGTGTCCACTTCCCTTCAAAACATCCCTCAATATGCTGAGGTTCCACCAAATACTGAGGCCAAAATAATCAATTCATGCTTTTGGGAATGTTCTTTCTTGTTAATCTAATAACCTGTTATTATGGATGAATAAAAATATCTGATTCCCTTTCAATTGTTGGCAAGACACTTGCAATTATGATCAGAGAAATCATTATCAATCGGCTCAAAACGTAATAACTGAGTCCGGATGAGTTAATGTCCGCAGATAAAGGAGGCAATATTTTATGAAAATTATAGATAATTTGTTTTCGCTGAGTTTAGCGTTAGCATTAATATTATTATTAGTTATTTTTAATGTCTATGCCGCTGACCAATCAATTTGTAATCCTGGCGCAAACGTTGTTCTTCATAACAACGGATTACTAAAATCTTGCCAACTCAAAGATGATTACGATGCGAATAACATCCGATGTAAAAATGGCGGTTCTGTTAGTTTTTACAGCAACGGTAAATTAGAATCTTGCATACTGTCTGCGGAGGCGACCATAGCTGAGAGTAAATGCAGGGCAGATGGTCTAATTTCTTTCTATATCGATGGCAAGTTGAAATCATGCTTGAAACAAGACAACTGAAAAAGAGGAAGAGAGGCAGGGTATGGATCTTATCAAGCATATTCTTGTTGTCAGCTGGCTGACCAAGTATTGTAAAAAAACTATAGAGTTTGGGATTTCATTATCCGGCAAATATAAAGCTGAACTTTCTGTAATTCACGTTATTGATACAGCATGGCTTCAGGGCTGGAGCATACCCATGGTTTCCATTGAAAAAGAACATAAAAAGGAAATGGAAAAGCATAAAGAAGATTTGCATAATATTATCAGCGCCGAAAATAAGAAAGGAATTAAAATCAAGGAATTTGTCAGGGAAGGCAGCCCTTCCGGGATTCTCCTGAAACTAATAGAGGAAGAAGATATTGATCTGCTTATTCTCCGCAGCCACGAAGAGAGCCGGCTGGAACGCATGCTTGTTGGAGGAAATAATGATGAAATTATCAGAGCAATGCCCTGCTCGATCTTTCTTGTAAAACAAGAAACATGCGATGTGGATTTTAATAAGGCCGCTACTTTTGTCAATTTAACTGGCGGTAAAAAACAAAAATAATGAAAATGTCCATCATCTTCGTTTAAGAAAGGGAGGTGCCATGAATCAGCAGATATCGGATCAGGAATGGCAGCAGCTTCAGGATTACATAGAATTTTTTTAGTCAGACTCTCACAAACGATGTGCAGAGAATCGAATACAAGCCACTATCTTACAAAGCAGTTGCCGCAAAGTGAAAGGAGATTAATATGGTTGGACACACAAAGCCATCTGGTTCGGATTCAGATGCTAATTTCCTTGGGTGGCGGGGAGAATTGTCGGGAGAAATTTTTCCACTCTTCAATATTACTGCCGTAGATCATCCATTGTATCAGTCTACAGTGAGTGAAGAGACCTTACGCAGACTGCACCTCCGGGTTCCGCGAATTCTCTCTCCATATTCCGGGACAGAACCATCTCTCTGGCATAATCTGGGAATCGAGTTAAATCATCCTAAGACCGCAAGAGAGGCAATAAAAATGGCCGGATTGGATTATACCGTCATGAAGAAGTCGTTAGGGTTGAAAACGGGATTGAAGCAAGATGCGTATGCAACAGTGCGAACGGATACTAAAGATGTTTTGGGCTTCGTCAACAAGAGTTACGAACCCATTCAGAACATCGATGCTTTCATATTCTTCGATGATTGGGTTGCTGAAAATGAAGCGATATATGAGACCGCCGGAGTTCTTGGTAAAGGTGAATGTGTCTGGATCCTGGCGAAACTTCCGGGCTATATTAATGTCCATGGCAACGACATCGTCAATAAATATCTCTTGCTCACAAATAGTCATGACGGCAACTCACATGTTCGAGTTAAGCTTACTCCCATCCGTGTCGTTTGCAATAATACTTTGACG
>PLGI01000140.1 GCA_003139775.1 Syntrophaceae bacterium
GATCGCGGCCCATTCGGGCTGTGATCTCTGCCGCAAGCAAAGCCGGGACGATTCCGTCTTTGTCCGTCGTCCAGGCGCTGCCATCCAGACGAGCAAAAGTGGCCCCGGCGCTTTCTTCGCCGCCGAAGCCAAGCGAGCCGTCGAGCAGACCGTCCACGAACCACTTGAAGCCAACCGGCACCTCGTAGAGTTTACGGTCAAGCTTCGCGGTGACAAGATCGATCATCCGGCTACTCACGACCGTCTTACCGACCGCCGCTTCCTTGCGCCACTTTGGCCGGTGTTGAAAAAGGTAGAAAATGATGACCGAAAGGTAGTGATTGGGAGCAAGCAACCCCCCGCTTCGGGTGACAATCCCGTGCCTGTCGTGATCAGTGTCGCAGGCAAAAGCGATACCGAAGCGATCCTTCAGGCCGATTAACCTCTGCATCGCATAGGGTGAGGATGGGTCCATGCGGATCTGGCCGTCCCAATCCACAGTCATGAAACGGAAAGTTGGATCGACGACATCATTCACGACCGTGAGGTTCAAACCATAGCGCTCGGCAATCGGGCCCCAGTAGTGGACCCCGGCGCCGCCGAGCGGATCGACTCCCATGCTGATCTTCGCGCCGCGAATGGCGTCCATGTCAAGCACATTGGCGAGATCAGCAATGTATGAATTGAGATAGTCATGCCGGTGCGTTGTGGAGGCGCGAAGGGCTTTCTCGAAAGAAATCCTTTTCACACCCAGAAGTCCATTTTCTAAAAATTCGTTTGCCTTCGCCCCGATCCAATCTGTAACATCGCTTTCCGCCGGCCCGCCGTTAGGAGGATTATACTTGAAACCTCCATCATGAGGCGGATTATGCGAAGGCGTGATGACGATGCCATCGGCAAGTCCTGTCTTGCGCCCGCGGTTGAATGTAATAATCGCGTGAGAAATAACAGGGGTCGGGGTGTATTCATCTTTATCCGCGATCATGACTTCCACCCCATTTGCGGCCAGCACTTCAAGAGTGCTGGCAAGAGCCGGCACTGAAAGGGCATGCGTGTCCATGCCGAGAAACAGAGGACCATCGATCTTCCGCTGTTTTCGGTAGAGACAAATGGCCTGACTGATGGCGAGAATATGTCTTTCGTTAAAGGCTTTATCGAAGGCTGAACCACGATGCCCTGACGTGCCGAACGCAACACGTTGCGCTGAAACCTTCGGGTCAGGCACTTCAGTATAATAAGCCGTGATGAGTTTGGGTACGTTAATAAGCATCGCTGGCTCGGCAGGTTTTCCTGCATAAGGGCTTACTTCCATCATTCTCTCTTTAATTACTCTGATGCCTTTTTTGTTAAGGCCGCCATCAGCTTGTCGAATGGCTCATCGAATTTCTTGACGCCTTCGTCTTCAAGTTGCTGAGTTATCTTGTCGATACTGATCCCGAGTTCCTGTAATCGTGCCATTATCCAATAGGCTTCCTTTACATCTTGTTCGAGTCGCAATTTCGGATCACCGTGATTACGATAAGCATCGATGGTTTTAAGCGGAACTGTGTTTACGGTGTCCGAACCGATTATTGGTTCAATATATTTTATATCGCTGTAGTCCGGGTTCTTTGTGCCTGTGCTGGCCCAGAGCAACCGCTGTGCAGAAGCGCCCTTATCAGCCAGCTTCTTAAACCTGTTACTGCCAAAAATTTCCTTATAGATTTGGTAAGCCGCCTTAGCGCTTGAGATAGCCACTTGTCCATGCACCTTCTTCGCAATTTCCGTTTTCTTGCCGTCTGGCTCGATGAATTTCTCCACCAGCGGGTCCACCAGGGTGTCAATACGGCTTAAAAAGAAGCTGGCCACTGATGCTATATGTTCCAACGTTTTCCCTTGAACTACGCGCGCTTCAAGACCTGCAATGAATGATTCAGCAGCTTGTCGATACCGAGGCAACCCAAAGAGCAAAGTCACGTTGACATTGATCCCTTCACTAATGAGTTGCCGGATAGCAGGCAGACCATCGGACGTCGCCGGAACTTTGATCAAAACGTTAGACCTGTTCAGTGCGGTCCATAATCGTCGGGCTTCCTCAATTGTACCTTTGGTGTCATGCGCCAGATGAGGGTTGACCTCCAGGCTGACATATCCATCTTTGCCTTCAGTCTTTTCATACACAGACTTGAACTCATCAGCCGCATTTTGTACATCGCGCTGGCTGAGAGATTCATAGATCGTTTTAACATCCATTTTCTTGAGGGCCATATTGTGAATATCCTTGTCGTAAAGGTTGCTTTCAACTATTGCCTTTTCAAATATGGATGGATTCGAGGTCATCCCTCGTAGTTCATCTTCTTCAATCAAACGTCGAAGCTCACCGCTGGCGATCAGATCTCGCCGGATATAGTCCAGCCAGATAGATTGGCCGAGTGTTGCCAATTGTTTCAAAGGATTCTCTTTCATTATTTTGCCCCTGCTATTTGATTTGATGAAAATCACGCATAATTGCAGATTCTTTGTTCATATCCATTTCAGGTCATACCTCCACACCTTTTACGCATTTTCATTCTCTGTGGATTTTATTTTTCCTTGGAACTGAGTTTATTATATAACCAGGCAAAAATTGCTCCGCCTATTAAACCATCGAAAAAAGCCCAGACCAAGCCTAGCAGACTGCCTATGGGAGTAATGCTGTACCCTATATAGAATTTGCTTATGAGCGTCGGCGCTCCCAATGCTTTCCCTATAATTATCATCCACCATGTACCGAAAAACAAACCGAAGCCCCATAGAAGCCCAAATGCCAGTCCGAAAGCCTTTATGTTAAGTTTCATAGCATATCCTCCTTTTTTGTTATTCCAGCGCCACAGCTCTCCTCAGGCGGCGTTGGAAACGTTTAATACCGCGCCCAAATTAATCTTGTATAACCGAGGAACGATGCCTTTCTTTCCTCTAGCGTCGTCCTTCGTGCTCTTCATGACCTCCACCTCGGACACCTTCATCCCAACATGGCCGATTACAAATCACGAATCCTTGCCTGCCATGCATGATAACCGCATCATATTGTGCCCACCTGGAAGGCACAAACAACAAAGGCAGGGATAATTCGAACTCAAAACACACCAGCTTTATTGGTTGCTTGAATCATGGATTCAGGCCTTATCAGCATTTTCTCCGCTAAACGGAATGCCTTCAACTTTAATTGCTCTCCACGGCCAAACCAGATTGAATTCAATCGCGTGTTTGAATCTTCATCCAACATCATGTGGTCTGTGTATTCGGCTACACTGTTGAAAGCTCCCCACCATGTCCCGCGAGCCAGATGTGCGCCTCGGCCGGATTCATGCAGCTGAAGCACGCTGTTCCGGATATTCTCGGTTCTTGCAGTGTTCTCGGTCTCTTCGTTATCCGGAACCAATGCCTGTACATAATCCCGCAATTGCCCATCCGTGATCTTCCTGGCCGCCATACTGTTGAACATAACTTCGAGCTGTTCGTATAAGTAATTTGATAATCCGAGCATTGCACCCGCTTGTTCCAAATCCTGTGCAGAGTTTGGTGTATGACTGATTTGGACTTCTCCCGCTCCCTGCAATGCGGCCGTCAAAGTATTATTGCAGACGACACGGATGGGAGTAAGCTTCACTCGAACATGTGAGCTGCCATCATGACTATTTGTGAGTAAGAGATATTTGTTGACCATATCGTTGCCATGGACATTAATGTAACCTGGAAGTTTCGCCAGAATCCAAATACATTCACCTTTACCAAGAACTCCGGCGGTCTCATATATCGCTTCATTTTCAGCAACCAAATCATCGAAGAATGTGAAAGCATCGATGTTCTGAATGAGTTTGTAACTCTTGTTGACAACGCCCAGAATATCATGGGTATCCGTTCGCACTGTTGCATACGTATCTTGCTTCAACCCCGGGTTAAATTCTATCAGCTTCTTCATGACGGTATAATCCAATCCGGCCATTTTTATTGCCTCTCTTGCGGTCTTAGGATGATTCAACTCGATTCCCAGATTATGCCAGGGAGATGATTCCGTCTCCGGATATGGAGAGGGACTTCGCAGAACCAGGTGGTGCGGTCTGCGTAAGGTCGATTCACTCACTGTAGACTGATACAATGGCTGATCCGCAACTGTAATATTGAAAAGTGGGGAAATTTCTCCCGGAAATTCTCCCCGCCACCCAAGGAAATTCGCATCTGAATCCGAATCAGATGGCTTTTTGTGTTCAATCATATTAGCATCCTTTCACTTTGAATCCGGTAGAGCGCATTTCCTCATAGTTTGCTGCAAGGAAAGCGAACGAATACTGAATAATATTAATCCTTAATAATTGAAGATTCTCCGCGACTTGCCACGGAAAGCTTCAATGATCCAATTGACTTGATCAATATAACTGCAAATAGTCTGCCATAGCCGAAGGAGTATAGGAATATTGATTCGTCCTTTAATAACAGTTGTTTATATTAACAGCAGGAACAGCGTAGAAGTATGAAATGATTCGTTTGGCCTCAGTATTTGGTGGAGCCTCAATATATTGAGGGGTACTTTAAAGGAATATGGACAGCATGATCCGGTTCTTTTGTCTGAGGCCGAACCATTTAGAGCTTATGCATTATCACTCTTAAGGTACTGGGATGGATGCTCAGGATCGTCGCTGCCCTGTACTTTCCCTCGAAACACCTATTTTTCAATGTTCGGAAGATTATTGACCTCTTCAATTATTTTTTTGCTGATATCATTTTCTTTTGCATAATAGGGCAACGGCATACTGGCAACATCGATTACTAAAGTATATTTTTCTTTTTCGGCTATTTTGTGTACGACCTTCATAATTGGGGGAAGAAGTTTACGGCCGATTTCTTCATCCCGTAATTTCAGTTCTTTATTTGAATCCTCAACCAACAATTGATAATCGCGTAATTTTTTTTGATAGGTAGTTCCTTTTTCCTGACGGGCGGTTTCAGTCATGATTGAACCCTGCTTATCTAATTCGTCCTTGAGTTTTTTCAGGGCGCTTTCTGCCGCAGCAAGTTCTTCACGCTTCTTATCATATAATTTCTTGAATTCCTCACCTGCTTTTTTGCCTGCGTTCGAGTTTTCCATTATTTCTCGTAGATTGATAAATCCAATTTTGCTTTCGGCGGCATAGCTTTTGGTATTCATCAGAACAAAACTCATCAATATAAATCCTGCAATCAGGTAAATATTTTTTTTCATATAAGATTTCCTCATTCACTTACGTAATATCTCTTTTTCATTCAATTACTGTCTTTTTTTATGCATTGGATCAAACGCATAATATTTATGGCTGCAATATTTTACTCATTCTTTCTATTTTTGCAGTTGTGCAATGTGACGATTGCAGAAAACGACGCTCCTACCAGAATCACAGCCCTCATCGCCGCAAGAAAAAGAGTGTACGTCAATGCAGTGTACATCGCCGACTCAAAAGATTTTATTGATAGTCGCATGATGGCTCTCCAGATCGTAACTTGGAAGAATATAAAAATAATGATGGGCAATATAGCTTGTGTCCGATATAAGCCTCTGAATTTTGAACGGTCCTCAAGGGTCATTATACTTAGCCAGTGAAGCTCTTTGTAGAGGGAAACGAACAGTAGAATGGTATTCGCCACGACAATACCCACAATAGCGGGAATCCAAGTTTCATCTTCCATCAATCGAAAAGAAATAAGAAAACAACAGGAAAAATAGATGAAGCAAGAAAACCCGGCAGCCCATACCCATGAAGCGAAATGCGAAAAATCACCGATGCTGTCTATTCTTGAGATAGCTGTATTATAGGCAAAGACAAGCGACACCATCACAAGTCCAAAAAGTGTGGCGGCCACTTCGGCCATTGCTGAAAAACCCGATTCCATATTTATCTCCCTTTAAAATGCAACATCCTTCTTCAGCTACGACTTATTTTCGAGCAGATGCTGATGGAATGTGGAAGTTGCTTTGCCGTAAGGTAAAATAATGGAAAAAGGGTGGCTCAATATGGGCAAGCGATATTGAATATCTTGTAGGTTTGCATTCTTACCTGCACCGATAGTTTCAAATTCCGCAGCATTCTTTCCCTTTTCCTTGGCAGCGTACATCAGTTTGTCAGCCGTTCCCAGAAGTACGTCGTAGGTTTCAGTGAAACAGACTTCTGTGCAAGTTACTACTCCAATACTTGCTGTTACCTGCCATCCGGATTGGTTGGTCATGATGGCCAGAGCCTTAACCAGTTTATCTATAGCTTTGCCTACCTGTTCTTCATTAGTTTCCGGTAAACAAATGGCGAATTCATCGCCACCGACACGTCCGGCGATGTCGATTCCTCGTATGGTATGGGTAATAATGTCACTTATCTGTTGCAAGAGCTTGTCACCCCGCGCATGTCCTTGGATGTCGTTGACCTGCTTGAAATTATCCAAATCGATGAAAGCAAGTGAAAGGGGGTGATTGTAGCGTCGCGACCTAAGTATCTCATCCTCAACCCGCCCACGGAAGGTTTCCTTGTTCAACAACCCTGTCAATCTATCGGTGTTTGCTCGTAATTTTTCACGTTCAAGTGCACTTCGCAATTGGGCCTGCAATGAGATGATGTAGGCGATTAGTACAAAGATACTTAGCCGGGTAAAGGCATTCCAAAAGATAATGGTAACATTTCCCCCATATGGTTGATTAGTCAGATTGTCTATCAGCCAGCTCGAAGCCGCAAAAAACGCTACAATAATGCCCTCCAGCTTACCGCAGTACCAGGAAGAAACAAGGATCGGAACTGCATAGAATAGCAGCATCGAAATTTGTGTACCGGTCTGGTAGTCATAGTAACCAATTAACAGGCTGACTAATATTGAGATGAAGAAAACGATTCGATGTAATATCATTTCACATGCTCCTCAAATAAAACCAAATATTACTTATCAGCCTGCATAGCCCGTTTTATGTAACGGGCCATGCTCTGGTTGAAATTGTTTCCGGCAATTTTACGACCAGTTTATTTACTAACAACAAAATGATCTCTTCTGTTTTTTGCCCAGGCTTCTTCATTATGATCAGGATCGAAAGGACGTTCTTTGCCATAACTAGTTGTTTTTATCCTTTTTTGATCCACACCGGAATTAACAAGGAATTTCCTTGCTTCTTGTGCTCTGCGATCTCCCAGCGCCAAGTTATATTCTGTAGTTCCTCTCTCATCGCAATTTCCTTCAATAACAATTTTGACCATCTTGTTTTTTAAAAGGTAATCGGCGTGACTGGAAAGAATTTTTCTGTCTTCCTGACCAATGCTATATTGATCAAAATCAAAATGAATATCCTTCAGGTCAGCCGTAACCTGTGACACTGCCGGTTCCATTGTTGTTTGTTCTTTGCCAATACTTCGTTTTGCCGATTCTTCTTGATTCGCTGATGTCCCGCCCATGCCGGGCTGCTCATTTTGTTTGATTGCCGATTCTTTTTGTGCAGAAGTGCTTCCATCACTCTTTGTTAAATGCTTTTCCGCACATCCCGCGTAAGCCAGCACAAAAATAATCAGACACAAAAAAATAATCGTTTTTTTCATTTTCATAACTTTTCTCCTCATAATATTTTTAATTAATTATTTGCAGAGGTAATGAATATCTATGGAACTTTTGATTCATTATCTACTGTTTTTAAGTGTATTAAGTCCTAGCTGCTTATTGCTTTTAAAATTGTCAGTGGACTCGATTTTTTTTAGTATATAAACAATAGCTCTATTGTTTTCATTGTCCCAACTATAAAGTTTTATTAAATCATTAGTCATTATGTAGCCGATCAGCATTTTTTTATTGTCCTCATTGATAAGACAAATATTCCTACCTGTTTTGCCTAAATACCCTCCAAAAACCCATAATGTCTTCTTTCCATTACTTATTCTTTCCGCATTTCCCTTAAACTCTAAACTCGACTGCTTTAAAATATTAAGATTTATGGAATCCTTTGATGAAGTAAAACCATTAGAAGTTGCCTGATATAATACTGTTCCTAACCACTTACCTGTTAGAGAAGGGATAAGTTCTTGCCCGTTAACTAATGAACTATTGAGTAATGCACAAAAAATAATAGATATTATCAAAATATACTTTTTTGAAAATCTTATTAAATCAATTTTTGAGCAATATTTTTCTTTACTTTTACATTTTATCATGCTAACAACCTATAACAACAGCACATAATGTTATCAATACAATTGATTTGCATACAAACTATATTAGCTATTACAAAATTGCAAGAACTTTTTTAAAGGATGAGACATGAGCGATAAAAAACCTATCATATCAAATATTATCGACAATTTGAGGCGGGTATTTCAAATCTTAAATGAACAATCCAAAAAAGTTGAAAGAGAAACCGGAATAACTGGCCCCCAACTCTGGGCAATAAAAACAATTCATGAAAATTCACCGGTTAAAGTTTCAGATCTTGCCAATAAGTTATACCTACATCCCACCACCGTTGTTGGCATTATTGATCGTTTAGAAAAACAGAATTTAGTTGAAAGACGCCGATCTAAAGATGATCGTCGTGTTGTTTGGATTGACTTGACAGATAAAGGAAATGATCTGGTGAAGTCCGCGCCGGAAGTTGTGCAGGGATTACTTGTTTCCGGATTAGAGGAAATTTCAGCAAATAATCTTACAGAAATTGATAGATCAATGAAACATTTGGTTAAAATATTCGGCGCTCAAAAAATAGCACCAAAGCTTATTTTATCAACTGAATTTAATATACGACAAGATGCGAATATTGAAGAGCTTGATAAGTAAAATTGACATATTTAAAAAAAATGTAAATTGTTTTTCAAAAAAACAATTCATAAAAAAAAGTTAGAACGAAAGGAGATTATTATGAAAAAAATTGGAATGTTAGTGTTTATGATGATTATTATGGCTATCGTCATGACAGCACAGGCAAAAGTCAGGACAGAATATAGGGCTGGTGGCTTACCCCCATTAATTATCGATGATAGTATTAGCGATTGTCCAAATTGTCCATCACCCGCAGAACAACCCTCTACTCCGGTAAAAAAGGTTTCAGATTCTAAAAAGCATAAGGCTTCCGCCGCCGTTGTTGAAAGCAAACAAGAGAATGCTTCCGTAGGACTTAATGTGGAATTTGATTTCAACAAGTCTTTTATAAAGGAAGAATATCATAATGACATCAAAAAAGTGGCCGATTTCATGAAAGAACATCCTTATACAAAGATTGTGATTAAAGGTCATACAGACAGCATCGGCAAAAAATCGTATAATATGCGATTGTCTAGAACTCGCGCTAAAAGTTTACGACAATACCTGATTAACAAATTCGGTATAGACGGATCTCGCATTACCACTATTGGTTATGGACCTAATAAACCAATCGCCAGCGATGACACGGAAGAAGGACGACAAAAAAACCGCAGAGCTGAGGCATTTATCGAAGAAGTAAAGGCAAAGTAAATTTATAATAAGTTTATATTAAAAAAAGGGTGAAGGCCTCATGACCGTTACAAAGGCTATGAGGCCTTTCTATGATTAGATACTCTTTATAGTGATGACAAGCAGGTAGATGATTGTGCCGAGCATAAATTATGTTTATTAAAGATCAACGTACTATTAGGTCAAATCTCTCAAATAGGGTTTGAAAAATTTATGAATCAAAGAAAGCAGAATTATACTCATTGTAACTGCAATAAATACATCTAAAGATATACCTGTCATGGCAACCCCAAGAGCTGTACCGGCCGCTGGCGGATGTTCTGTATCTATTACTACCATTGTGAATATTGTAGCTCCTACAGCAAGTGAATATACAAGAATAGAATATATTAAAGTTGATTGCGGAAATAAGGAAAACAGAAATCCGAAAAAAAGGCCTACTAGTTGTCCTCCAATAACATTTCTGGCCTGTGCAGTTATGTTATCAGGCATGGCAAATACGATAAAAGCTGTAGCACCGATTGATGCTATTATTACTGCATGCTGTAGGCTTAAAAAATAAAGAACGATAAAAATAGACGTGGTCGCGAGGAGACTTTGCATCACGTAATTCTTCCAATGCTGTCTGAATTCTCTATCTATTTTTTTGAATGATTTTCTCATATGCTGACCTAAACTTAACATTAATACCATATGTTAAATTATAGTTCAGTCATTTTTTGTTTATTTCCGATTGAACTGTTGTATGAATTGGAAGAATGGAAAAAACAAACTTACCGGAAGTTATCCTTAAATAAATCTTATTCTTTTCGAAGATTCTCCGCGGCTTGCCACGGAAAGCTTCAATGATCCAATTGACTTGATCAATATAACTGCAAATAATCTGCCATAGCCGAAGGAGTATAGGAATATTGATTCGTCCTTTAATAACAGTTGTTTATATTAACAGCAGGAACAGCGTAGAAGTATGAAATGATTCGTTTGGCCTCAGTATTTGGTGGAGCCTCAATATATTGAGGGATGCTTTGAGGAGAGCCTGCTATTCAGGGTTTTTTGTCTCCTGTAGCGTTTAAAAGGAAAGTGGACAGATGATGGATTAAAATAAGAGATGGTTTTAGTTTTACCCAATAAGGTGTTGCCGTCTTGTATCATAAAATGCAACTCGTAAAGGGTGCTATCAGGGAGCGACAATCAATGAACGCATCAAGGAGAAAGACTATGAGGAAACGACCAGATGATACCCCCTGATGAAATAACTTAAAAAATGACAGCCAAGACACTTATCAGCAGGCTTACCCTGACTAGGGATAACCCATTGAGGCTCCTTAGTTAAAGCACGAATGTATGAGCATGGTTGCCCACGGGAACGATTGTCATTCAGGACGTGGAAAAGGGAGGATACATTGCGGAAGATGATACAGTTAGCAACGAGATGATTGTAATTGATGATTTTGCGTTGTTCGTCACGGTCAGGCGGTCAGGCGATCGCGAGACGCCGGAACAGCATGACCTTCACCGTATCCAAGCAGAAGGCCAGCACAACTGCCGCGCCGAATACACATACTATGATGGTTAGCGGCAAAGGTGCCATCAGGATGCCCTGGGTCGCGAGGGTGCTGAAAAGCGTGATGTCGAGGATAGACGACGCGATCAGCCAGGAGCCGGGCCGGGAACTCCATAAATGGCGGCGCTCGCGTGAGACATAGAAAATCGCTTGGCCACTGTATACCAGCGTAACAACCGTCAGCGTTCGCAAGGTAGTGCTATCGAGGTTGAGAGCAAAGCGTCCGACCGCGAGACTGGCGATACAAAAGACGAGATCACAGAACCCCAGGATTATACCTGAGATGGTGAGGTTGCCGATCCGCCAGACATTGGGGGCCGATGACGCCCGGACATTGTCGGTTGCCGATGACAGTGCGAAGAAATCGCCGGCAACCATCATCAGCACCATCAGCAACGGTGTCAGTACAGCGGTTCCAGAGATAACCAGTCCAGCAAGCAAAAAGAGCACCTGGACGACCTTGTGGACGATAGACCGAAACGTGTAGGTCAAAATTCGCTGGAATGTCGTGCGCCCTTCCTGCACGGCTGCGACGATACCACCAAGGCCGGGTTCTGTCAGCACAATGCCGGCCGCCGATTTTGCAACATCGGTCGCGGTGAAGACGGCGATGCCCATCTGCGCCTGCCGCAATGCCGGTGCGTCATTGGCGCCGTCGCCACACATGCCGACTACATGGCCGCCACGCTGAAATGCCTGTACGAGCGCATACTTGTCCTCGGGCAATACACCAGCGAAGACGCCAAATTCTTCAGCACGGATATCAGGGGGCAGCGGCACGGTCGTGCAGATCGGTCCGGTGATTCCCACCGCGTCTGCAACAATGCGGGCCGTCATCGGTGCATCACCCGTCACCATCACCGTACGCACACCGAGGTCTTTTAATTGGGCAATGAGCGTTGCCGAATCTTCGCGAGGTGGATCGCTCAGTGCGATCACTCCGGCAATGCGCAGCGGCTCGGCCGACCCTACCGCAACGACGATAACGCGGAAACCTTTGGCCTGAAGTTCTTCGACCATCGCAGCTGCAGGAGGAGACGACTCGGCAATTGCCGCGACGACCGCAAAGGCACCCTTGACGATCCTCATTTGGTTGCCCTTGGCGTCGATTGTCGAAGCCTCTGACATCTTTCTCATGGGGTCGAAAGGCGTGAAGGTGACGAGCTTCCAACGCGCAACATTCGCTGGCTGGGAAGCTGCGCGGATGGCTGCGTCCAAGGGGTCAGACCCGCCATCGGAACTTGCCAGCGCTGCCATCGCCAGGGTTTGTGCCTCATCGAAACCCGGCAGCGCGTGACAGGCGGTGACCGCGAGTTCATTGCGTGTCAGCGTTCCGGTTTTGTCTGCGCAGAGAACATCCATTCCGGCCGCTTCATCGAGCGCCGAGAGGCGCGTAGGCAAAACACCGCGCTGCGCCACGGCACGCGCCCCGACCGTCGCTGCGAGCGTGAACATCGACGGGAGTGCCACCGGAATCGAAGCCAGGATAGCAACCAGCACTAACGGCGCGATCTGCGCAAGCGGCATGGCCAAATGCACAGCATAGGCGATCAACAGGATCGTCACGCCGCCATTGAACATAGCGAGGTTGCGCACAACGCGAAAAACCGCCATCTGCTCGGTGCTTTCGAAATGGGCGGCACGGATGAGTTCGGCGCTACGCCCGAATTTTGTGCGCACTCCTGTCGCGATGATTTCGGCCACCGCCTCGCCCCGGCGGATAAGCGCGCCGGCGTAGGTCTCGAAGCCGGGTCCGGCTTCTATCGGTATGGATTCGCCGGTGAGCATCGATTGGTCGACGAGGACGGATCCGTCGATCAATCGAACATCGGCGGGGACGACGGCACCGAGCGACAGCTTGACCACGTCGCCCTGAACCAGTTCGGCCGCCGATAGTGTTTTCCAAACGCCATCACGCCGCGCGGAGGCGGTCACAGCCAGGCGGGATTTCAGGGCATCGAGCGTCGCCTGGGCGCGGCCCTCCTGGAAGAATCCCAAGCCCGTATTGAACACCAAGAGAAACGCGATGGCCGAAGCTTCGACATATTCACCGAGCGCCAATTGTAGCAGGACCGCTGCCTCAAGCATCCACGGAACCGGCGCCCACAACTTTCTCAAAGCACGGCTGATGGGATGCTGGACCACATCCTGAATGACATTCGTTCCATAGGCCGCAAGGCGGCGCCGAGCCTCGTCGCTCGTCAATCCGAGTGCAGAATCGGAGACAGCCATGCTCATCGGTTCGTGCTCTAAATGTGGAACCTCAATGGGTTGTCCCCGGTCAGGGTCAGTCTGCTGATAAGTGTCTTGGCTGTCATCTTTCAAGTTATTTCATCCGCCCCGTTTTCATGTCAATTTACCCGGGTACTATCATTCGGTCGCATCTCCATAGTTTTTCCCTTTGATGCGTCCATCGGTCGTTGTCATTGCTCGCTAACGGTAACAGTGTCAGCACTGCTATCCCCTAAAGATATCGAAAGGTTCTATTTTGAGGACCTTGCGTATCCCGATATAGCTTGATATTGCGGCAATCAGTAAAACCATGCCGAAGGACAGCCCCAAGTTCCAGAATGTGATCATCGCTGCGTAATTGGGCAGCCGCGATTTAGCGATTGAGATTATCAGAGTCACCAGACCGATGCCCAGACCATAGCCGGTCAATGCAGTAAAGGTCGCCATGAACAGGATCATATAGGTTAACTCGCGCCCCTTTGCACCAATGGCCTTCAGCGCGGCAAATTTATCCAGGTTTTCGAGGATGAACGTATAAAAGGTCTGGCCCGAGATAGACAGTCCAACGATGAAGCTGATTACTGTCATCAATAGAATGTTGGTGCCAATGCCGGTCTTGTAAGTATAGTAATCGGAAATGCGTTTGTTGAATTCCTCCTTGGTAATGGCGACATAGCCGAGTTTGGCGACTTTCTGCTTTATGCCTGCCACGGCAGCCTCGCTCTTCGGTTGCACCAGTATATAGGACAGAGTGAAACGCATCGACGGGATGTATTCGATCGCGCGGCTGTAGGTTGTGTATAACGTTGGCACGCCGTTCAGTCCATTCGAGGCGACCCTGGCGATGCCCACAATTGTACCGCGGTGGTCATTGAGTTCGAACGAGGTGCCGATCTTGGGGTTCTCCAGCTTCGAGAATTCAGCGTCGTTGATTACTAAGAACGCATTGTCGGCATAAATGTCCTGAATATTGCCCTGTTCGAGTTCAGGACGGCCAAATAGGCTGGTGTCATCCAACCCGACGACAAATACAGACTCATAAGTGCCGCTAGCGAGCTTGACCATAGCGCCACCGATAAAGAGCGGCACCGCGTAGTTGACCTCGTCCATACTGCGCACTGCGTCCAGCAGGTAATCGGGCATAGGGATCGCACTGGTGGCAGTATTGACCGCCGGATCCATGATCCACATCGCTGCACCTATATTGGTTGTGGTTGAATAGGCACGGTTCAGGATGCCTGCAAACATCGCGGTCATTTGCATCATCAGAAACACGGCAAAGGTGATCCCGATCAACAGCGCGGAGAACTTGGACGTATCATTCACCAGCAGCTTGAATCCGATCCGCAGGATGCCAGCATACTTCTTCATGGTGCCTCTCCTTTGGTCTTTGGGCTTTTCTCATTCCACCAGCCCCCTCCCAGCGCCACGAATAATACGACGGTGTCCTGGAGACGCTGCGCGACAGCCTGCAGATATGCTATGGTCGCCTCGTGGAATTGCACGTCGGCCGTCAACACATCCAGATAGGCTGCCATGCCCGTACGGTAATTAACCTGCAACAGATTAACTGCTTCACCTGTGGCGCGCTGTGCTTCGACCTGCGCCTGCAGCGCCTCTGCGTCATGCTCCAGCGCCTTCAAGGAGTCAGCGACTTGCTCGAATGCGCCAAGCACGGCCTGTCGATAATTTGCCTGCGACAGATGATAGGCGTCGATTGCTGCACGCCGGACGAACCAAAGACTGGTGCCCTGAAACACTGGAGTCGTAACCGATGGCCCAATACTCCAGAACCTGCTATTGGCCGACGAAAGATTGCCAAAACTGGAGCCGGCAGCACCGTAAGTGCCGTTCAAACTGAAGCTGGGAAACATAGCGGCGGTCGCGACGCCGATGTTGGCGCTGGCAACATGCATTTGCGCCTCGGCCGACAGGATGTCGGGACGCTGGTTCACAAGATCGGACGGCAGGCTCAATGGAAGGTCGACCGGCAGAGAGAGTCCGGTCAGGTCGGTGTCAGGCAGGATAATCTGGGATGGCATCACGCCTTCCAGCGTCGCCAGCAAGTGATCGGCCTGACTGATCTTTTGCTTGAGTGGTGCCAGTAAAGCCTGGTTAGCGGCAATCAGGCCGCGTATGCTCAATACGTTCGCATATGGAGCTATACCAGTGCGAACCTGCACTTCGGTGAGGTGAAGTTGCTGGTTCTCCAACTCGATCAGCTGTTCGGTCGCGCGAATCTGTGCAGCATAGGCAGCACGCGCGATGCTGGTGTTAACAACATTTGCGGTCAACATAATATAGGCCGCCTCGGTCTCATAACGCTGATAGTCGACCTGGGCCCGCAAACTTTCCACCGTACGACGCGCACCACCGAATACGTCGAGAGCGTAGCTGATGGTCCCGCTCAGCGTAACCAGATTGAAAATCGTACCGGGCGTCTCCGAGCCTTGCAGTAATGGCGCGGTTTGCTGTCGGCTGACGTCCAGACCAGCCTGGATTTGTGGAAAAAACATGCCATAACCTGCGCGCATATTATCCTGACTCTGGCGCAAGCTGGCCTTGGACGCCTGGAGGGTCGGATTGTTGGCGATTGCCTTCTGGACTATAGCGTCCAACTGAGTTGACTTAAAAAACCGCCACCAGTCGGCAGTGATTGATGCGCCCGGCGTGAAATGCTGTGCCCGGCCATCCGCCGCGACCGTGGCTTTAGGTTGCGGCTCGCGAGTATAGCGGTCCGTATCGGGCGGCGCGGGACGAACGAAATTGGGGCCCACCGCACAACCGCCAAGGATCGCCATGCTTACGGCAAAACAGGCACCTCGCTGGACTAATGATCGAAAGTTGTTCATCGCATTCTCTCTGACTTGTGTATGGATGGGCGGCGCGCTATTGCTGCCCTATGTATACATCCACCAACTGGCCCGGATAGACCGGAGCATCTTTTTTCTCGAACCGGAAAATCACCGGCAACACCCTCAGATCTACTTGCTCCTGGCGCTGATTAGATAGCTCAATCTTAGGTGAAACATAAGGCTGTATCCGGACGAACTCCAGCGGCACCTTAACGTCGCTCCCGCGGATCGACATCTGTGCGCGAATATGCCCAGGAGATGGCAGTCGTGATACCAGTATCTCGTCGACATAACAGCGTACGGCCAGATATTCTTGGGGCGTTCCCATCACCACTAGCGGGTCGAATCCCTGCGTATAAGAATCATAGGCACCCTGCGAAGATACATAGCTACCTGTCGCCGCATTGACGGCAAATATGACTCCGCCGACCGGCGCTTTGATCGAATATTTTTTTAACAGTTCGTTAGCCGCTTTCAGTGCGGATGCCGCCTGAATGACGGCATCTTTCGCAGTATCCAGCACATCTTTACTGATCGATTTCGGGTCAATGTCGTAGGAGGATCGGCGCTTATCGTATTGGTCTTGAGCCACTTTAAGGTTGGATTCGGCCAGTTCCATGGTTGCTCTCTGTACCGAATCATCGATGGTGAATAGCAGAGTGCCGGCCGACACCTGCTGGCCCTCGCGCACCAGCACCCGAGTGATCGGACCGGAAACTTCCGGATAGATATTAATACCTGCACCGCTCGACTGGTCGCTCTCGATAATACCATTGGCATAGATTGCCGACTCGTAAGGGTTGCTGACCGGTTTAAACACGGGAGGCTGTGCCTTCCTTTCAATGCCAAAGATGAAGGCGGCGACCAGTCCGGCCAAAAC
>PLGI01000040.1 GCA_003139775.1 Syntrophaceae bacterium
CGTGCATTTTCAGAGGAAAGGTGAGGCAGGAAATGATTGCTTCAGATATTGACTTACCCTATTGCTTTTTCCTTTTTTTAAAAACTAAGACCTTTCAGTTAAAGTAAAAGTGCGAGTGACTTAATTTATTAAGACACCAGCCACTCTATTGCTTTCTGCTCCGTTTCGAAAGTTTTCACATTTTCTTCACCAGTAAAAAGAATGTAGTCCTTAACGAGTTTTTCCCTGGTACCATAAATGCCGAGAAATGCAGTTTTTGTCACTTTATCAGAAATTATTTTCTTACCCAAGCGTCTAACTTCTTTTATGAACGGGGGGGAAACTGTTGCATTTTCAAAATTGGTGAGAAGCAGCATTTTTTCGTTGGTTTTTTTTAATACATGGCACGTATCATATAGAAGATTAATCATATTTTCGAAATTTAGTGCGCCATAATCAACATATAAAATCTGCTTCCCTTTATGCGTTCTCAAGTTTAAACCCATACAATCCTCCTATTTATTGACTTCGTTGACTTGATAAAAACTACACTTTTGAAAACTAGAAATTGTCAAATTTTTAGTTGAAATTTTTGTAGCTCCCATTTTTTACCAAGTTTCTAATTCCATTACGTTTTCAAGATGGCACTAATCCAAGGCAAGTTGGTTAATTGCCGGATTGCTGATTTGTTAGCCGCCATTTCTGCCAAGCCCAGAATCACTGCATCTATCCCCTGTTTGTCTGTCTTCCTCCCAGTTCATCATGTGTTCCTTGAGAAGTACCACGCTCATAAGCGGATAGGTTTCGGACATGCCGTGACCGGTGCATATGTCGATCTTCAACTTCATGGCGGCCTCCGCCAGTTCCTTCGGGAAGCCTGCATCCCCTATCATGACCTTCCACTTTGAGAGATCAACGCTGCCAATCACAGGATTCGCGACTAGCATTTTGATGATCATAGGATCGCAGTGTGAAAAGGTGACTCCCTCCTTAATGATAAGTTTAAGGATCATCTCGGACTCATACTTGCCAGGATAAACCTGCTTCGTGCCAAGAAGCGTGGCTAAATACGGCAATCCCCATGCGTGAACATGGAACATCGGGGTTAGCGGCATATATACGTCGTTGCCTGAGGTGAACCGGTCGAAGTTATAAAATGCGCCCAGCATGGTCATTACTGCGAAGGTATACACGACTAACTGTCTGTGTGTGAAATGCACCCTTTTGGGCAGGCCTATAGTCCCCTTGGTATAGAAAGTTGTGGCCTTTGTATTTTCATCAAAATCGGGGAAATCGTAAACAGAAGCGGCGTTTTTCAGCATGTCCTCATATTCGGTATCAACAGAGCAACTCCCTTCGTGTGTCTTTCCATCTTCAGAAATTAAAATGATCTTCTGTACAGGCTTGAGCTTGCTCTTTATTCCCTCAATCATCGGTAGAAGCTCGGAGTTTACCATAATGACCTTGGCCTTTACGTGGTTAAGTGTAAACACGATCTGGTCAGGTAAAAGTTTGTAGTTCATGGGCTGCAGTATGGCGCCCATCATGGGTATTGCAAAGAAACACTCTAAATAGCGATGCGAGTCATATTCAAATACCGCAACGGTGTCGCCCTGCACAACTCCCAGATCATTGAGACCGTTTGCCAGGCGGTTGATCCGTTCATACAGGTCCCTGTAAGTTAACCTTACCTTGTCACGATAAATTATTTCTTTTTCCGGAGAATACATGAGCAGCATATTCAGCATTTTTTTTATTATCAGCTGATATTTAAAGTTTTCTCTATGTTTATATTTTTCTTGTGTCATCTGATCGTCTTTCGATTAGTGGAATGTCTAAAAACATTTATTTTTCGGTGATTATGCATCTTCAAGGAGTGTCCGTAGTGTTTCTCCTGAGAATCCTTATTCGCCCCTCATCATAATGACAAGGGGCGAATAAGGCGTTAATTTCAATAGAAGTTCTTGCCGAATAGGTGCTTGCTCATTCCGATAAGATCAGCCCATTTCATGGGACCACCTTTATCGGAAGGAAAACCTACACCCCAGATCATGCCGACATCGATCATGCGCACATCGTCGACCACTTTTCGGTCTAAGAGGTCTTTACCCGTTTTCACCATGGCTTCGAGAAGGATTTCTTGAATCTTCTCCGGCGCCAAATCATTCTTCTGTTTTTTACTAATGAAGGGTAGAACTTCAGGATCGACGCTACCATCCTTCAAGAAGAAACCCTTCCCCGATTTCTTAAGGCCAAGACGACCCGATTCCACAACATTAGCCAGGGTTTCTTGCTTTATTCCCATACTTTTCAGAACTTTGTGTGGGATATCGATTCCCACTTCATCAGTAAGACGTATGGGACCGACAGGCATACCGAATGCAAGCATCGCATTATCAATTTTCTCGATGGTGTTACCTTCCTCCAAGCAACGGAATGCTTCCAGAAGCATGGGGAACAGAAGTGCATTCACCACAAAGCCCGCATTATCCCGGCAAACAATGGGACGTTTCTTAATGGAAGCTGCAAAATTCAACAGATTGTCGACAGTATCCTGACTCGTCCGTTCGCCGCGGATCACTTCCACAAGCTGCATCAACCAGACGGGGGAGAAGAAATGAATTCCGCCAAACCGCTCCGGATGGATTACATATTTTGCCATCGACGTAATGGGAATGGATGAGGTATTGCTCGCAATGATGCAATCTTCCTTGACGACCTTGCATAGTTCACCATAGACTTGTTCTTTGACTTTGAGATCCTCGAAGACAGCTTCGATGACGATGTCGACATCATTGAACCCTGTTTTATAGTCGGACGTCACGGTGATCAGATTCATGGCATCATCAACGGGCACTTTCAGGCGTTTCTTCTCCGCCATGCCATCCAGGATTTTGCGAACAAAGGCTTTGCCCGGGTCCAGCGCTTCGGGAATATCTTTAACGACAACAGGCATCTTCATATTGGTGATAATCTCAATGACAATCCCCCGTCCCATAGTGCCAAATCCGAGGACTGCAATCTTCTTCAGGGGCTTCGGCACGAACCCCCTGGTCATCATGGCTTTGGGCTTGTCCGTCATACCCTTGATGAAGAAGGTGTTGATACTTCCCTTAGATTCCTTGGACATTAGAACTTCGACAAAGTTAGATTTTTCAATCTCCAAACCTTCAGCAAGGGACACCTTTACGCCTTTATGAATGGCATCGAGTGCCAATATAGGTCCGGGAAGGGCGCGTCCCCGAGCTGCCTTGATAGCTGCCTGTTTCAATGTTCCTATAACATCATCGATCTTTGAAAAATCACGTTTGGGCCGTTGGAGATTAGCCGTTCCGGCTATGATTTCGCCGATAAATTTCTTTGCGGCATCCAGAAGATTTCCGTTGGCAGGAACTAAACGATCAATAATACCCAGTTCCAAAGCTTTTGCTGCAGGAAGCATTGTTCCTTTTACAATCAACTCCGCTGCAGTAGTTCCAATCAGCCGCGGAAGACGCTGTGTACCACCACCGCCGGGGAAAACACCAACATTACACTCGGGCAGACCGATCAATGTCGTGTTTCCTTCCTTGGCTATTCGGGCGGTACAGGCCATGGTCAATTCTAATCCACCGCCGAGGCAAAAACCATGAATGGCCGATACAACAGGTATTTTCAATTTTTCCAGCCTGTTAAATGCCCCATGGAAGAGTTCCAGTACCTTACGGATTTCTTCCGGGGTTGTTAGGTCGGCAAGCATCTTCAAATTAGCTCCTGCAAAGAAGTTATCTGGCTTTCCCGAAATCAGGATAACCCCTTTAATCGATTTTTCCCGCTCCAGTTTCTCCATCAGTTCGGCAAAACTGGAAAAGGCCGCATCCGTCCAAGTATTCATGGCGTCACCGACAATATCAAAAGTAACAACGCCAATATCACCTTCCACCTTCAACTGAAAAATCTTACTCATAAATCCTCCTCCACTTTTCAAATAATAGGGCAACTCACACAAAATCACGAGAGAGGCGCAAGGCATCGG
>PLGI01000055.1 GCA_003139775.1 Syntrophaceae bacterium
ACACAACTCTTGACAATATCTCAGGAATGACTCGTGCTATTATATTCAAAATATGCATGATCTTTAGGCTACCGAAAAAAATGAAGTTCGTATAATTGTTATACCTAAAAATAAAAGCCACTTTAAGAATTAATAAATATGGAAGCATACAACAACTTTCAGACAGAATTTTCCCACTTAGAAATGCTGCATGCCTCTACTTTGTATGCATATGACGAGGCTATTCTGCGCTCAAGACAAAAAGCTAAAGAAGGCTATATTAATAAAAAAGACCCTGTTTTTCGCAGACTGGCTGGTGGTAATGAATTTAGATTAGCGGACACCTTAAAAGAATTACACAATAAATACAAAAATAATTTTAGAACTATATTAAGAGAAACTATTTTCGTTAGAGCAATTTCTGTTTTAGAAGTATTTTTAATAGATACTATACGTGAAATATTATTAGCAAGAAAAGATCTATTTTTAAATAGTGACATTATTAAGATATCTTACCCTCATTTAATATCATTTAATAATTCATCCGAAATATTGTCTTATATTATTAATAATGAATGCAGAAATTTACATAATGGCGGGTTTAAAGAGATAAGTAAATACTTTCGGAATAGGATAAAGATTGAACTGAATAATTTTAAAGAACCATTGAAACTAATTTTTGAATATCATGACAATAGACATCTTATAGTCCATAGATTAGGATTAACTGATAAGGAATATAGACACAAATATAATGCAAATATTAAAAAGGTATACATCAGTGAAAAATATTTGATAAATGCGTTCATAAATATCAGAGCTTTTTGTGAATTCGTTCTAAATGAGTCTATAAGAATAATTAATTCTTCAGATAATCTCCTTAGTCAAACTAATGAACCCTTTGTAACTATTGCTCTGAAAACATTAGATGAAAAAGGGTATGAGGCAATACAGAGAAATTACATCTTTTCTTTTGATGATAGCATAGTACAATTAAAGGATTTAAGCTTACAGACTATTAAAAAAACGGACGATATTTTTAACTTAATTATTTCTGGCGATATTAATTACCTTAAGAGATATATTACTATTTTAAAAAATCTTGACTTAGATAAATCTATTGAAATTATAAACATCGAACTTACGAAGCCTAAACCCGTTAAAAAGAAAAAAATTACAGTTTCCATTGAAATGTTTGAAAAAATAAGAAATCTTTTGCCTGCACAACCCTGGGAAAAAGGAATCCACAAGATAATAGCAAGCAAGCTAGATGTTTCACATCAAATTGTTCGTGAGGTTATCAGAAAATTAGTAAATGCTGGTGTTTTTAAACATCAGATTGATGGGCGAATAATTGAGTAAATAATTGATCAAATATTTCAAACGCAAATCATTAAAATATTTATTCACCATGCATCTTTCTTTGTAGTGAAAGAAATAATTTAATTCAATCCTTTTTTTCTACGGATAATCATAACAATAATCCTTTTCCTTCAAGATACAATCATCACCAAATATTTCAAACGGCGGCACATATACTCGCCACTTAACAGGATTAATAAAGTGCTTGCGTCCGATTCCTAAAAGCAAAAAGGGGGTCAGGTCTGCCGTTGACTGTTGAGGAAGAACAAATAGTAAAATATCTCAGGCCAACCTTGACTTCTTTTGGTTTCCCTGGATTATTTTGTTTGTCGTAATTCGCTTTCTACCTGTTCGGCTTCAATGAGAGTCATCAGCAGCGAATAATTAAATGTCTCGTTTGCTTGCAGTTCAATGCTCTGATAAATATTTCCCGTCGTCTTGTTAAACTTGATCTGGAGGAATGTAGAGGGCGTCCCCATATGCCTCTCCCTTTTATAAAAGGGAGACCATTCTACGCCTTTTTTCCCACAAACCATTTCTCTTCGATTCCTTTGGTGTCGGAAGCGGAAACGCTGACGGTAAAGCCCGCCTTTTTCATGAAATCAACAATTTCAAATTCAGAGCGGAATCTGTTTGGCGCGTGCGTAATTTTTAATCTGACTGTTTCTATCCAGCGCTTCCATGGATTTCTTTTATCCGAAGGAATTGTCGCCCTGACAAGCAATGTTCCGTCCAGCGAAAGTTTCCCGTAAATCCGTTGAAAAACAATTTGAACTTCTTTGTCGGAAATTAAATGCAGCATGTCCAGCATAAGCACATAATCAACAACGCCGTCAACGTCGGGCAGATCGGGGGCCCGTCCGGCTACAACGGAGCCGCGCAGGCCTATGGCATAAGAAGCAATGAGCACGCGGATTTCATCGGGCTCCAGGCCGTAAACTTCAGCTTGCGGATAAATTTCCAGAAGCCACGTCGCGGGAATTCCATAGCCGCAGCCGATATCAATTATTCTGCGGGGATTTTGAACATATTTCTGCAACTCTTTAAACATCGGATCAATCTTCATTTTCAACCGGGCAAAAATACGCGGATATGCTTCCAGATGGCGGTAGCGCAACAGTGTGCGCTGCAAATGCTGCCTTGAACCTGTTTCCAACGGCCCGGAAGGAAAATTAAACGGCGCGTATATTTTCTTCACCAGCGCCGGCAAAATAAGATAGGCTCCCATGATGGAGTAGCCGATGCCTAAAAGAGAGGTGATGCCGATACTGCGCAAAAGATTGTGCTTGGCGATCGCCAGTACGCCGAAACCAATGAGTGTGGTAAAGGATGCCAGAAACATTGCCAGCCTGACAATGTCCATAGCGGGATGGTTTTCATCACGGTAGCGCTGGTAGAAACAGGCATAATAAATAGAATAATTAATCCCCATGCCCATAATGACAATCCAGAGCATGATGCTGGGAATGTCCAGCGGATGGCCGATAATCTTCAGTGTCCCCAGCGTGGCTACTAAAGCGAAAGTGATGGGAGCCAGCACCGCCAGTGACAGGAGCCAGTCGAGATAAAACACAAAGACAATGATCACAATACCTATCCCGGTAATCAACGCAATCTGGATGAAAATGTTTTTTAAGAAGTTACCAAGCCTATTGTTAAATAAACCGACATCAAATATTTTAGCGAGCCCCCGATTGGTAAGTCGGGAAGTTAAATCTTCGGCATCGTAATTTTTACCGGTCGTGATCAGGCTCAACTGCGTGTATCCTGCCCGGCCTTTGGTAATTCCAAAAAATTCAAAATATTTTTCCGGTATTTCTTCGGAGTGTAAATTTTTATTATTGATTGTTTTCCAAAAGGGCTCGAAGGCGGAAGAAGCAAAACCATTTTCCCCCGCAGCCACAGCCACATCCCGCTTTAGTTTGGCCAGACGTTCCCTGCTCCAAAAGCTTTGCCATGCTTCCATATTTTTTTGGCTCATTGCCGGTGACGGAAACAACAGAGAAGGAAGAACAACGGAGGATAGTTTTTCCTTCTGAATATCGGCTGCCAATACCGGCATCAACTGATCGTTTTTTTGCTGCAGTTGCGCAAGGCTTGGCGCCTGCAGGAAGACATAGCACTTGCCGGAAAGATCGCCCCATCTTTGTAATTTTTTGTCAGCGCTTACCATGTCTTTACTCACGGAATTCATGGCATTAATATTGGCATCAAATTCCGGATGCGCGAAAAACAGCATCACCGCCCCGAAAGCAACCATCACCAGCAATTTCCATTTAGCCGGAGCGGCGATCTTTTTCAGGGCATTGATAAGCAAGGGGTTGCTCTGACTCTTTGCCGGCGGCATGGATGGAAATATTTTCGGGAAAATAATAAGGACAAAAAGAAACGCAAAAGTGACTCCCAGAGCGGAAAAGACTCCAATCTCCGCGAGAATTTTAAAATCACTGATCAGCAGAAGAAGAAAAGAACCAACAGTCGTGAGTACCGCCAGCAGTTCGGCCAGCCAGACCTCCCGTGCCACATGCGGGCCGTATGTTTCTTTCTTCTGATCCAGAAAAAGCAAATAGGTAATTCCCAGATCAACCGTAAAACCCATGATCGCACCGCCGAAACCCACCGCCAGCATCGACATGGATTTAAAGAAAAAAGAGCAAACAAACAAAGCGGCAATCGCGCCCACCGTCGAGGGCAGGAGCGCCAGAAGGCCGATGAGCGGACGGGGAAAAGCAAAAAGAAGTAACAATGCGATACCCAGCGTCGTTAAAATTATGGCCAGCCGTGTGTCGCGTTTGGCGATGGTTTCATTATCCAGAGCCGCTCGATAAACGCCGACGGACGTCAGAATATATTGATCTTGTAAATCCTGATTTGCCGCCAGTTCCTTACGGCAATCATCAAGAAGTTTTTCAATTTTAGCGGCAGTTGTCGTATCCGTGCCCGATCCGGCAATTTTGGCAATAATGAGCACGCGTTTTCCATCTTCGGAAATAAGTTGGCCCTGATAAAATTGTGCTTTGTTGGAAGGAAGCAAACCGGATAACTGCCGCAGGATTATGCCGGAAAATCCCAGCGGGTCTTTGGCGATCATTTCGCTGCGGCCGATTCCTTCGAGCTGCTCCAGTGTCTGCCGGTTTTGGGCAAGAGCCTCTTTAATTTTCTCAGAGTCCAGAAGCGGTTTTATTTCCTTTTCTAACTGTTCCGCGCTAAAAAGAATCGGCAAGCTGTCTGTTACATGCGCCATAAGCTCGGGAAAGCTTTTAGCTTCATCGCCTATGCCGACTTTGGCAAAAAGACCGCTTTTGCTGAGTTTGTCTGTAATGAAAGATGCCGCTTTGATCAGTTTGTCGCGATCCGAAGAGGTTTGTTCCAAATCAATAAACAGCCTGTCCTGCATCGGCAAATGCCTGATGATCTGGCGAGCATCGGCCAGCACCGGATCATTGTGCGGCATTGACTCCAGAATATCAGTTTCGATTTTTAAGTTTTTGGATTCCCAGAAAAAAAGCGCAGCTACAATCAGGGTAACGATAAGAACAATGGACCATCTAATTTGATATTTACCTAGGGACATGCAAACCTTTAATTATACGATCCGCGCTTTGAAAGCGAAACGGTATCATAGAGTTTTTATATCAGAAAACGCTTTTATAAAACATATTTCCTAAGTGCTGGCAAGACAAAAAGCCTTAAGGATACTGTTTCTTCTTCCCCCTTTTTAAAGGGGGATTGAGAGGGATTTTTCAATCGATGCATTTCCGTAAAATCTCCCCTAACCCCTCTTTAAAAAAGAGGGGGATCGCATTGTCATATTGTCGGAGGAATTATTAGCGCGGAGGAAATATCCGGGTGAAAATCAAACGGGTGAAGGTTGAGGAGTTGCGCAGAAAATCGACAAAGGGACGAAAATGAGAAATTCTTTCTCCGTTGGGATTATAGTTGACACGCACCGGAGCTTCAATAACCGGTATGCCGTCTCTGGTGGCCTGCACTAAAATTTCCACTTCAAACTGGAAGCGCCTCGCTTTTGTTCCTAAGTTGAGCGCCTCGGGCAGAGGATAGATGCGAAATCCGCTCTGGGAATCAGAAATTGCGGGGCCTCCGGAAGTCCGCACCCAGAAGTTGGAAAACTTCCGTCCGAAACTGCTTGTCCACGGGACGTGTTCGCCAACCATATTTTCCCTTGCTCCCACGACGATTGGCCGCTTTTTCTGAGGAATAGCTTTGATGAGTTTTCGCGCGTCTTCCGGATAGTGCTGTCCGTCAGCGTCTATGGTGATTGCCCAATCGGCCACAGCGGAGGCTTCGGCAAAGCCTGTCATAATGGCCGCGCCCTTTCCCTGATTCTTCTGATGCCGCAGGATTTGAATGCCGGCAATTTCTTTAATCTGATCGTATGTGTTGTCGGTTGAGCCGTCGTCAACAACAAAAACAGGAAAGCCCAAGGTCTGCGCATCCCTGACAACCTGTGCCACAGTCGTGGCATGATTGTAAACGGGAATAATAAAAGCAAAACGATCTTTTTTATTCAAAAGCGTTGGCACCATAGTACGCCTTTACTCTTTTCGACCAGCGAAAGTATGCCAGCCATGAAAGCGGCATAATTAAGCCCGCTAAAATTCTAATATTAAATTTGTCGTTGAATGAACTGGGCAACATGTTGAAATAATTCATAACCAAAGTAATCCCAAACATGGCAATGACTATTACTAACCAAACAATGAATAACTTTGAAATCTGAGTGGGAATAACAGGAGCGCTGGTTTTCAATGTTTTGAGTATTTGAACCTGAATGAAAACCAAAATTATATCTACAAAGACACCTATCCAAGCTGAAACACTATCTTGCGTGCTTATGTTTGTAACATGCATGAACAGGTTCGCTTCAAGTGCAATAAAAGTTAGCACTACGTCTTTGATTATTAAAATGAAACTTAATATGACGCAAAACTTACAGAAACTTAACCATCCGCCAAATTCATTAAGTGGCTTGCTCAAGCAATCACCTCTATTTCTTATACTCAACAATATATTCTCAATAATTTACAAATAACACAAAAAGTAAAATTGATAAACCATATTGTAAAAGATAAGGAATCTACCATTGTCATGCCGGACTTGACGTGTGCCCTTTAGGGTATCCGGCATCCAGAAAAAAATAAAAAGGATTACCCGGTCACCCGGCAATGAGCCGTGTAATGACAAAGAAGAGATTGCCACCCGGCCTGCGCCGGGGAACCTGCCGACTGAGAGGTGGCTCGCAATGACGGAGATGGATTAAGAATTTCCGGTCTGCAACTCTTCCTCCCCCTTTGTTAAAGGGGGATTGAGGGGGATTTTGAAGATGCTCATAAAATCCTCCCTAACCCTCCTTTTAAAAAGGAGGGTATAAAAGCACATAATGACAAAAAAGTTAATTGCGCTACAGTTTAGAATGCTGGGGACTTTTTACGGAGTCGTTCACTCTGGCAGGAATGCTATTCCCCACGTTCCCGGCCCCATATGCACGCCGGAAGTCAGTGATAGCGGCTGCAAAATAATCTTTGCCTGCGGATAGCGTTCCGCCAGCGTCTTTTTAACCGTGCCATTCACCCAATTTTTGTTGTCGGAATATTCCAACATGATCAGCGCGTGGGAATCATTTTTGAGCGAAGCGGCAAGTTTTGCCATTGCCATCTTCACCTGATCTTCCTGATTCCTGACCATGCCGACTTTTTTTGCTCCTTCAGGCAGAGGAGATATTACCGGTTTCATGTTCAGCTTGTCGCCGAAAAAAGCGCTGGTTTTGGAAAGACGGCCGCCAGCGGCTAAGTATTGCAGTTTATCGAGGAACACATATTCCTCACAGGTTCGCACCGCCCTCCTGGCGAAAGCAATAATATTTTTTATATCGTCTGTTTCAGCTAGATATCGAGCAACAGCCAACGCGATTGTTCCTAATCTGCCTGATGCCGCGCCAGTGTCAATTATCAAAAGCCTGTCTTGCTTATCGTGCTCTTTTTTCCACTGGAGCGCTCCCTGATAATTGCTGGTAAATACGGAGCCCACGCACAGATATAAAACTTTTTCAAACCGTTCTAAAACGCTTTCGTAAAACTGATGTCTTTCATAAACGGAAGCCTGGGATGTGGATACCTTCACTCCTTTGTTCATCGCGCTGTAGAGTTCTTCGGGATGAAAATAAGTTTCCGGAAGGCATTTCTCGCCGATGGTCAAATAGCTGTCCAGAAGCGTGAAGCCATATTTTTTCGCGTCTTGATTTGTCAAAGAACCGGCGGCGTCGGTCATGATGTGCAATGGACCGGTGTGGGAATGTTTGAATTCTTCGATTTGAGAAGCCAGGTCGTCATCTGCCCAGTTAACCACATTGCCGAGTCCGGTTATTTGAGACCGGACATCTTCCTTGTCTTGAGTATGCAGATGGATTTTGTAAAAATCACCTTCGGGAATGATAATAACCTGTTCCTGCATACTGGTGATTATCTTTAATTCATCCGGGGAATAATAAGGAGCTTTGATGACAAAATCAACGCAATAGCCTGATTCCGTGTTTTCTTTAAATGACGGCAATATCTGTAATCGATTTTTAAATGTTTCCGTGACCGGACGGCAATCATCAGGAATGCCGGCGAGCGCGTAAAAAAATCCTTCGAAAAAAATATACATGCCCAGAGCGCCCGCGTCAACAACGCCGGCCTCTTTCAGACGGGGCAGTTGTTCATAAGTTTCATGGACGGCTTTTTCCAGGCGGCCGATGATCGTATCTACGGTTTGTTTATCAGGATTTATTCTCTGCGGCAGAACATCAACAAGAGCGTCAAAGACGTTCAACATTGTGCCCGCCCTAGGATTGCTCACTGCCTGCCATGCTTTTGTAGTTCCTTCCCTGGCGCGTTCGGCCAGTTCAGCAACACTTTCCGCGGCGCAAAAAGAGGAAAAAAATTGCGAGGCGATATTGCCGGAATTGCCGCGTGCCGATAAAAGAAGCTGATGAATAAATTTTTCTTTAGGCTGATCAATTTCGCGCAGTGGAATGAGACTGATGGAAAGATTTCTTCCGGTGTCTCCATCGGCAACCGGAAACACATTGATGGAATCAAGCAGACCCGCCCGGGCGGCAAGACGTTCCAGTCCGGCGATAAAAGATTTTTGCAAAAATTCCTCCATTTTAGAAACCAAAAGCGTGGCGAATTTCTTCAGGAATGCTGAATATAGTTTCCATTTCCGGAACTTTCACTGTCACCTGCTCCGTGCGGCCGCGGGTGCAGACGTTGCCATCTTTAACTTTTCGAATTTCAAAATCAACGACCAATTTTATGTGCGCGTCGACTAGTGTCGCTTTGCAGATAATCTCATCACGGTGACGCAATGGCAAAATATGTTTGGTCGAAGTCTTGATGATGGGAAAAATTAACTGCTGCTTTTCGTAGAAGGAATAAAGATCGACGCCGTTATTTTCAAAAAGTGCCGCGCGCGCGATTTCAAAATAGTTCAAGTAATTAGCATGCCAGACTATTTGCATGGGGTCGAGGTCAAAAAAAGGCACCCGTATTTTTACTTCAAAACTTTTTTGTTTTTCCTTCATTATTTAATTCCAAAAAAATCGGAGTATTTAATCGCCGTGCATATATTTTCAATATCTTTATCCATTGCCCTGTCTTCCACAACGGGCGAGCTTACAACTCTGATGTTTTTCATGAGCCTGGCCAGAAGCGGCCTCACACCGATATTGTTTCTTATGTCACAAGCCTGAGCTGCCGCCAGCAGATGAATGGCTATAACGCGCTCCGTCAGGGTGCAAATCCGTTCAGCGTCCCGCGCCGCGATTGTTCCCATGCTGACCTTGTCCTGATTATGGGATTCGGTAGAGCGTGAAAATGAAGACGCCGGCATGGTTGCCTTCAGAGCTTCCGCCGTTAAGGCAGATGCGGAAATGGACATGGCTTTGAATCCATGATGCAGGCCCATTTTTTTATCCGATGTTCTTACCAGATCGCCGGGCAATCCCCTGCTTAAATTCGGATTAACCAAAAGCATTATCTGGCGGTCGCACATATCGGCAACAGAAGCCAGCGCGGCTTTCAGTCCGTCCATGGCAAAAGCGATATGTCCGCCGTAAAAATTACCGCCCATAAGAACTTCGCCTGTCGCGGGATCGAAAATGGGATTATCGTTGGAACTATTGGCTTCAATCTCCACCCATTTCTTTATCCAGTTCAGGCCGTCATATAAAACACCTATCACCTGCGGAGCGCAGCGCAGTGAGTAAGGATCCTGCAGCGTCTCCAGAGCATCGTCTTCCAATTTACGCGCCGATATTTTGGTTTGTAAAAGCTGAAGAATCTGGGCGGCAACAAACGCCTGGCCGGGGAAGGGTTTTGCCTCCGAGATTACCGGATGATAATGCTGAGCGTTCCCCTTCAGAGCGTGAATGGAAAGAGATGTGGCGTAAACAGCGGCGGATAAAATGCGCCAGGCTCTCTCGACAGCCAGCGCGGCTATTCCTGTCATCGTAGTTGTGCCGTTAACCATCGCCAGCGGCTCTTTTGGCAAATACCGGTAAGGCTTGAGCCCCGTCTTTTTTAAGGCCTTTGCCGCGGGCATTATTTCACCACTATAAAACACTTCACGCTCGCCCATTAAACAGGATCCGATATAAGACATCGGCGTCAAATCGCCGGACGCGCCTACCGAACCTTCGCAGGGAACTATCGGCGTTATGCCATGATTTAAGAAATCGGCCAAATGCTGAAGCATGGCAACTGACACACCGGAATAACCTCGGGCCAGACAAATAATACGGCACAACATGGCTGCCCTCGTTTCTTCAATGCCGATGGGTTCTCCCGTGCCGCAACCGTGAAAACGGAAAATGTTTACGCCGTTTTTCAGGGCGATATCCAGAGGCATGCGTTTGCCGCATGATTTGCCGTAACCGGTTGTCACACCATAAACGGGAACCCCCTTGTGCATGGATTCCATGAGCATCTTCTGTGTTTTTTCCATCATCTTTACGAACTTGCCGGCTTTACTTATTTGCACAGGTTCTCCGTATCGCGCTACGGCGATAATATCATCAAAACTGACATTGCTGCCGTCGATAATCACGGCGGCCTTGCTTCTGTTTTTTTTCATTATATTCCCTTTCCTGCTTTACTCACTGGCGCACGCGCGGCTTGTATGTGCCGTCGAGCTTCTCTTTATCCATCACTTTTTTCAACATCTTGAACATTTTATAATTTTGCGGCTCTTCCTCATAAAATTTATCCCAGGCGTAATAATAAAGCTCCTGTAATTTTTCGGGCGTCAATAGCTTGGGCTGAAAAACAACTTTTCCGCAAGTGTAATTATTCCAATCATAAGTAAATATTCTTTTCTCATTATGCAAATCGTCAAAAGTTCGAGTGTGCGGAAAAGGAGTGAGCACCGTAAATTCCGCCATATCCAGATCAACCTCCAGTAGAAAATCAACCAGCTTTTTTATGTAATCTTCAGTGTGATAATCAAGCCCAAGCAGAATACTGCCTTCCACAGCAATGCCGTAATCGTGATAGCGTTTAATGCGGTCACGGATGAAATCAGACGAATCGAAAATCGCCTGATACACAAACCACGCGCCGGCCTGAGCGGCCAGATCCAGCACCTTATCGTCGTCTTCAATGGGATGGCAGCACCACTTCTTTTTCAAAGGAATCATTTCTTTAAACAAATCCATTTCCCATTTTTTATCCTGCGCCAGCGAATTATCGACGATGAAAAGCCTATTATTGTCAATGCCGGCCATTTCTTCAACTACTTTATCAAAAGGGCGGGGACGGAAATTTCGGCCGCCCAGAAAATTAACACAGCAGGGGTAACAATTGAACCGGCAGCCGCGCGATGCGTGCACCAGATCGACCATCTGCACGCCGCGGTAATTATACATCTCGCGTTTTAAAATACTGCGCCTTGCTGTGCCCACACTATCAATTGCCGGGAAATCCTGCATATAGTTATAAACGCTTTGCAGTTTGCCTGCTTTAAAATCAGTAAATACCTGCTCCATCCGGCCCTCGGCCTCTCCCAGAAAAACACAATCGGCATGCTGCCCCGTTTCTTCGGCGTGTAGCATTGTGGCGATACCGCCAAACATAACCTTGATGCCTTTTTTGCGGAAGGTATCGGCTATTTCCCAGCCGCGTTTTATTTGAGCGGTCAGCATAACGGAAATGCCGACAAAATCCGCCACCTGATCGAAGTCGATTTCCTGTATGTTTTCATCAATAAATTCCACATCCACATAATCAGGCAGAGCGGCGGCAAAAACAACCGGCCCATGCGGCGGCAATGTAAATTGCGTTTGTCTGTCTAACTTTTCCCACTTCGGATAAATCAATTTAAATTTCATGCTTCTTCTTCCAACCAATCATTTGTTAATGGCTTTCTAAATATTTTGCGTTGTTTACAATATTTTATCGTTTCCGCCAATAAAAATTATACATCAATCATGTCGCTTATTTTAAATTATTTTCTTTCCCTTTTGTCAGGTAAAAGTATAATTTATTGCAAAGATAACTTACAGAAGAAGTCGATTATTTCTTACCTACAAAATATTAGAATCAACAAGCCATGAACGGTGAAACTTACCATTTGAAATCATCAATAAAATAATTTGGCTTAATCGTAAATTACACGCATTTTTATGAATTGATCTTTTCAATAATTATTTGTAAAATTTAAAGAAATTGAAGAGCAAAGTGAAGTTAGAAAATGTCATATAAACAAAAAACAAGTTCTTACCAAAGGAGAGAGCTATGAAGAGAATCATTATGGTGGCAATGGCTTTAGTGATGATGCTTGTATCTATTGAAGGATGTTGGTCATGGTGGCATGAAGGTGGCAGAGATGGCGGACATGAAAGGGATGAAGGACATGACAGAGGTGGTGTACCTGGAGGTCCTGAAGGTTCCGAAGGTCCCAGAGGTCATGCAGGTCCTGGAGGTGCCGGAGGAGGACACTAGGTAAAGAAAGGATTACCGAAACAAATAATTTATATGGTATCCTTATATTTATAAGCTTTTATTTAATAAGACATTCCTTATTCATAGTTGAGTTATAAAAAACGTGTATCTGTATGTCAAGGAAATCTTGGCCACAAAATGTGAGGTGTGGATTTGATGTTTGTCGGACAATTGTATTGATTCCGGATTGAAACATACATGACAGCATTCAGTCACAAAGGAGAATGAAAAAATTGTCGTTCCTCAGCCCTTTGGTGTATTTATGGTTATTGATATAATCTAATACATATAGAAGGAGGAAGGCTAAGGTCGACTCTTACTGGTGGTT
>PLGI01000131.1 GCA_003139775.1 Syntrophaceae bacterium
TGCCGACTTCAGCGGATTCTCCACCATTTGTTTAGGTGCTAACACTTTATATCTGAACTTAGCTTTTTCTGATGAATTGAACTTCACTTTAGCACATATTATTTTTTTCAAAAAGTAAAAATACAGCATTATTGATTATTGGTTGTAACATAGCATAAAAAAACAAATTTAAAAATTGAGACTTACAGGAAATAGTGTTTGCTGAAAACTCTTACAAGCCGTAGGAGTCAGGCTTCATATTGCACCACTGCCAAACCGACGACCTGGCACGTGTGACTTTTAGGTTATGCGCCGGGCAAGCTCCACCAACAAAGATAGCGCTTTGATTTAGGAATGGAATCCGCAGATTGGTCAAGATTGATCAATATCGGCGAAGAATTTATAATTATTTCGCCCATGCATTTTAACAAAATACATAGCCATATCGGAATTTTTCAGCAAAGAGTCTATGTCATTGCCGTCATCAGGATATACGGCGATACCTATGCTGGTGCTGGAAGTAAGTTTATGGTTACCACATACAAACAGCTGCTTAAAAGCCTTTAAAATTATTTCTGCAACTCGAATCACATCTTCCATCCGTTCCAAATCCGACAGCAGAACTATAAATTCATCGCCTCCCAAGCGAGCAACAGTATCGTTTTGGCGCAGAAGACCAGATAGGCGATAGCCTACCTCTTTGAGCAACTGATCGCCCACCATGTGACCCAGTGTGTCATTTACATTTTTGAAATTATCCAGGTCAAGCATCATTACCGCCAACTTATGCCTGTTTCGCTTGGACTGAGCCAAAGCGACTCCAAGACGATCAATAAACAACATTCGGTTAGGCAGTCCGGTCAGGGTATCGTGGGTAGCTATATGGTTGAGTTGTTGCTCTATCTGTTTGCGCTCGGTCACGTCGCGTACAATTCCTCTAAACCCCGCTGGTTTACCTGATGAATCTTTTTGTAACGATACAGATGATTCAACGTATCTTTTAGTCCCGTCTTTTCTTATAATCTGCCAATCGAATCTTTCGGTGGGTTCCCCTGTGTTGTAAACTTTATTAAACGTTTGAAAAAGTTTCTTTGAGTGCTCTTTGTCTGTATATTGACGGTTATTCATGCCCATCAATTCCTCTTTGGAGTAGCCAAGGTTTCGGTATAATGAATCGTTGAAAAAGGTAAAGTTACCGGCAAAATCAACCTCAAAATAACCTTCCTGGATGGTTTCAAGAATGGACCGATATTTTTCCTCACTTTGCCGCAGTGCTTCGAGCGCAGCCTCCCTTTGAGATTCCGCCTGCTTGCGCTCAGTAATATCACGGAGATTAAGAATTACATATTCAACAACATTTTCGTGTATCATCTTGCTTCCCACAAGTTCAAACGTATGCCAGCTTCCATTCCGATTACGAAGACGTATTTCGAAATGCGGATCAGGGGCGTTTATATCCCTGGACAGCGTATTAAATGTATCAATTGAAAGCTTCAAATCATCCGGATGGATACGCTCAAATATGCTTACGCCAATCCTTTCCTCAGCCTTTAATCCCAGATATCTTTCCACCGCCGGATTTTCATAGGTGATAATCCCTTCTCTATTCACTAGAACAATGATATCTGAAGATTGCTCCGCAAGAGCCCGGAACCGCTGTTCCTCGTGGCGTAACTTCTCCTCCACCTTCTTGCGCCCGGTAATATCCATAAAACTTCCCAGTGTAGCTCGTTCCTCTTTATACACAATGGGAGTGATCGTCTCCAAAACCCACATTACCTCATCTTTCTTATTGATAAACCTGTATTCATAAGGCTCAAAGCGTTCTTCCTTTAAGCACTTTATCGCCTCTTCTCTGACCATTTCTCTATCATCAGGATAAATATTGCCGAGGGAATATGTGCCGATAAGTTCTGCTTCCGAATAGCCTGTGAGTTTCTGATACAACTGACTGACATAGACAAATTTACCATGCTGTACGACATATATTCCGACTCCGGCTTTTGATATAATGGCTTTTGCCAGATAGGATAAATTGTTCTTCTGAGAGTGGTTCTTCTCGTCAGGTTTGCTTATTAATTTTGCTTTGGCTGCCATCTTCATTTAACTTCCGCTAAACTTTATGATGAATGCGCTTAAATTACGTCCAGTCCAGTCAATCCAATTCAATTCAATTCAATTCAATAATTTTCGTATTATTATATAGACAGATAAAAATTTATTTTTTTAGAGGTGGCTTATTTACATGAAGAAAACTGCTTATGTCAAGAGAAATGAACCATAGGAAATCTTGATTTTTTTGAGAAACCGGGAGTGATCTTAAGAGCTAAATAGAGGCAGTTAACACTATTGCTTGAAAAACAGGGTATTTATTTTGCAACTTATTGTTATAATATAAGAAATATAAATATTTTATCTGCTATCGGATTGAAATTCAACCGGCAATATAAGTATTTTTCCGATAAAAATGGAATGAGAGAAGAAGTATGCATATAATTCATAATTACGATAATATTAAGACTTAACCTGGTTATATTCATGATAAATTTGATACTAACCACTATCCAGTTTGTACTTGACAGCCCCGAATAATTGGGCTAAATAACGCTACGTTATTAAAAATGAAGTTTAGGAGGATTCTTTTGGCAACACATAAATCAGCAGAAAAACGTGATCGGCAGAATAAAAAACATCGCACGCGCAATGTCGCCGACAAGTCCGCAATCAAAACAAAGATTAAAATGGTAATTGCAAATGTAGACAGCAAAAATAAAGAAACTTCTATAAATGCACTAAAAGCTGTTATTCCCGCACTTGATAAAGCAGCAGTCAAAGGTTTAATCCACAAAAAAAACGCATCCCGCAAAATTTCCCGTCTGACTAAAAAAGTCAATGCCCTTTAATGATAGTGAGACTCCAATTTCAAAAGCGTAGTGCATTGAAATTTGTTAGTCAAACTATCCCCGAAGCGAAGCGTATGGGGACTTGACTCCACAATATATAATCCATAAAGCGGCCAGCTTCAATACTGGCCGCTTTCGTTTATTGTGAAACTCCAATTCCGAAAGCGAAGCGTAGCGGAATTGGTAAGTTGAACAATCCCGCAAAGCGCAGGGTTTATACCCGTGGTTTCTTTGTAAGCCTTAAAAACTTTTTTCCATTCAAATTTTGTAAAATTAACTTTACAAAATTACAGAAAAAGCAATTTTTTAAGTTTCTTTGTGTTCTTTGTGTTTGCTTTGTCCTGAAAAATCATCTAAAAATAGTTTCAAGGACGGGTTGATTTATCATGAAAGTAAACCAATGCAAAGCTGATACATCTTCGCAAAAGAAACTCTCATCTGACGGCAATCTATCATATGGCGATACAATAGTAGAAATCGGCCGTTTGTTTATTAACGTCCCCTATAAGGCAGGCACGCTCGAGAACCTCGGCAAAGAAAAACTGATTATCAATGTATCGGGCTTTGATTGCACCACTTTTGTCGAAACAGTTCTTGCCCTCACCAAATGCGCCGTTGCCGGAAAACTTTCACGTTCTGAATTCCGAAAATACTTAAAATTAATCCGTTATCGTCAGGGAAAGATCGATGGTTATTCCTCCCGCCTGCATTACTTTATCGACTGGCTGCGCGACAATGAAAAGAAGAAAATATTAAAGGATGTATCTCGTCAGTTTCATGCAGCAGCTCAGTGCAAAAAGATAAATTATATGACTCTTAATCGCGCGTCTTACCCGGCGCTGAAAAACGAATTTGAATTTCAAAAAATGCGTCTTGTAGAGAAAAATCTTTCTCGTAAAGTTTTCTATATTATCGACAAGGATAAGGTAAACCGGCAAAAAACGAGAATTAAAAAAGGTGATGTTATTGCCTTTGCGACTAAAGATGAAGGTCTAGATGTGGCGCACGTCGGCTTTGCTATATGGCAAGGAAATAATTTACATCTTCTGCACGCCTCTAGCAAAGAAAGCGGCGTGGTTATCTCGAAAAAAACTCTCGTGGCTTATCTGAAATCAAACAAAAAGTTTACTGGCATTACCATCGCCCGTTTTTTATAACATTCTTAATATCGAGGCCGGCTATTATACACTTCACGGCCTGCTCCTGAGTAGGGATAAGTCTATAACTTATCAAACATTAATTGATGTATCGAAATGATGAAATAAAAATCACTTGACAATTGCCGAACGATTGATTAATTATACTGATCATACGATCAATATAATGTATTGCAGTTTCGCTGCCAATGATGTCGCAGCAACAGTGCCGCAGCCAACCCCGAAAGCGGAAATTTAAAAATGAACGAAAACCGGCAGAATATCATTTGCGCCACCGAACGCCTTTTACAGACACATGGTCTGGCCCGCCTGACTATGCGCGAAATTGCGCGCGAGGCGAAAGTCGCCGAAGGTTTGATTTATCACCACTTCAAGGACAAGGCAGAGCTAATATTTGAGGTGGTCGAAACACGTGTTCGCGAAACAAAAAACCTTATGCTGAATCTGCCGCTTGAGTTGGGCAAAAGCACACTCTTAAAAAATCTGGAAAATGTTTTACTTGCAGTCTATCATGCTCACTATGAAATAACTCCTATCATCTGCTCTATATTTGCTGATCAGAAATTACACGATCGTGTACAGGAGATCGTAAAAGAACGGAATATGGGCCCAGAATACGCAATCGAAGGATTGGACGTGTATTTGGCTGCGGAACAGCGACTTGGACGGCTCTCGGATGCCGTTGACACCAACACACTCGCCAAATGCTTGTGGATGATCATCATTCAGTCCGCCATGCTTGATCGGTTGATAGGAAACAAATCCGATAAAACTCATATCAGCCGGGAAATCCGCAACTATTTGCAAACGCTGATGGCCGGCTTTGAGCCGCGCCCTAAAACCCAGAAAAAAATCGGATTGAAAAAAAGTCAAAAATTATGAAAACATTTTTCCTACACATGTCCTTTATTATGATCGCCTTAGTCACCTTGGTGGGTTGCGCCGTAGGCCCTAATTTCCATTCACCGGATATGGCAACACCAGATCACTACACCGCGGTACCCCTGCCCGCACAAACGGCGAGTGCGCCGTCAGAGAGCACCGCCGCACAACATTTCGCCTTTGACAAAGATCTGCCCGGCGAGTGGTGGACACTCTTTCGCTCCGATTCACTCGATCGTCTTGTCCGCATGGCGCTGGATAACAGCCCGACTCTTATTCAGGCCCAGGCAATGCTTAAGCAGGCACAGGAAGATCTCAATGCCCGGACCGGAGCCACGCAATATCCCGCAGTGGATGCCGGGCTATCAGTCACACGCCAGCAGATGGATTTGGCTTCATATGGGATTTCTAATATCCCTAATCCTGGTCCTTTCAACTTGTACAACGCTTCAGTGTCCGTTTCATACACCATGGACATCTTTGGAGGAAACCGGCGCGCTCTCGAAGGATTTAAGGCAAAGGTCGATTATCAGGATTTTGAGTTGGAGGCGGCAAGACAGACCCTAACCGCAAATGTCGTGACCACCGCTATCATGGAAGCATCGTTACGGGAGCAGATTGACGTAACAAAGGCCATTCTTGCGGCAGAACAAGGACAACTGGATGTGATTCAGAAACAATTTGAACTGGGCGCGGTATCGAAAACCGAGGTGCTGGCACAAGAGACGGAACTGGCGATGACCAAGGCGGGAATGCCGCCCCTCGAAAAGCAGTTTGACCTGAACCGTCATGCTCTCTCGGTGTTGATTGGTCAGTTCCCCGGCGATGGGAAGCTGCCTGAATTCAGTCTGGAATCATTGCATCTGCCGGAAGAATTGCCCGTGAGCCTACCCTCGAATCTGGCGCATCAACGTCCCGACATTCGCGCCTCTGAAGCGCTTCTGCACCAGGCATGCGCGGCAGTCGGCGTGGCAACGGCCAATCTTTATCCGCAGATTACGCTGAGCGCCGGCTATGGATTTCAGGCTGTCAGCACCGACATTCTCTTCAACGGAGAAAGCGTGGTTTGGAACCTGGGCGCCGGTCTTTTACAACCGATATTCCACGGCGGTGAGCTCACCGCCAAGCGGCGCAGCGCCATTGCCGCGTATGATCAGGCGGCGGCGCAATACCGGCAGACAGTCTTGAAAGCCTTTCAGGATGTAGCGGACGTTTTGCGCGCTTTGGAAACCGATGCCCGAACATTACAGGCGCAGGCCGAGGCCGAAGCTGCCGCGAAGTCAGCGTTGGCGTTGATAGAAAAGCAATATGAATTGGGCGCGGTTAGTTATCCGGCGCTACTGATAGCCCAGCGTGATTATCAGAAAACACGAATCAATGTGGTTGCCGCGAGAGCGCAACGCTACGCCGACACCGCCGCGCTTTTCCAGGCGTTGGGCGGCGGCTGGTGGAACCGGAAATCTACTTCCCTGAAGCCCAAATTTATACAAGAGGAGAATAAAGAATGACTAAGCGAATGATCATCATGCTGATCATTGTCGGTGTGATTTTTGGCGTAATTTTCGGATTTAAGGGCTTCCAATCCTATATGATGAAAAAATACATGTCATCGGCATCTGCTCCGGCGGTCACGGTGTCGACCATCGCGGCCGTAATGGATGAATGGCAACCGCAAATATCTGCAGTAGGCAGCTTACGGGCAGCACGCGGCGTCGATATAGCCAGCGAAGTGGCCGGTATTGTGCAAAACGTAAATTGCAAATCGGGGAATAATGTAAAGACCGGTCGAACACTTCTGCAGCTCAACGCCGATTCCGACATCGCTCAATTGCAGACTCTCTCGGCAGCCCGCGATCTGTCTCAAAGTGTCTATGAAAGAAACAAAAAACAATTTATCGCCCAGGCGGTCAGTAAGGCTTCGCTGGATGCGGATGCCGCCGATTTGAAAGTCAAACAGGCTCAAGTGGCTCAACAGGAAGCTCTTTTAAGAAAAAAGACCATCAGCGCGCCTTTTGCCGGACGGTTGGGTATATTTTCGGTGAATCCCGGACAATATCTGAATCCGGGAGATAAGATTGTCACGCTACAGGAGCTCGATTCGATTTACATTGATTTCTACCTGCCACAGCAGGAACTTTCCCGCGTTGCCTCCGGGCAGGTTGTTGTCGCCGTCACCGACACATACCCCGATAAAAAATTCAACGGCAGGATTTCCGCCATCAGCCCTAAGGTTGATCCGCAAACGCGCAATGTCCAGATCGAAGCCATTGTCGCCAATCCGCGGCATGAATTACTTCCGGGCATGTATGCGACAATCAAAATTCAGGCAGGAAAATCCAATCGTTATCTGACGATTCCCCGTACCGCGGTGACCTTCAATCCTTACGGAGAAACGGTCTACATCGTGGAGAAGAAAGGCCAGACGAAAGACGGCAAGCCGTCGCTGTTTGCAAGACAAACTTTCGTCACTCTGGGACCGGCGCGCGGCGACCAGGTAGCTATCCTCAAAGGAGTTAAAGAGGGTGAACACATTGTTACAAGCGGACAGCTCAAACTCAAGAGCGGCAGTCCGGTGATAATCAATAACGCGGTGCAGCCATTAAACGACGCAAATCCGGTTCCTGCACAGCCGTAACGGAGAAACGACACTCATGAAATTTACCGATATCTTCATAAAACGCCCCGTGCTGGCCACCGTCGTGAGCCTGTTGATTCTGGTGCTGGGATTGCGTTCCATTAATCTGCTTCCCGTCCGCGAGTACCCGAAAACCCAGAACGCGGTGGTAAATGTCACCACCGTCTATACCGGGGCAGATCCGGACCTGGTGTCCGGCTTCATCACCACACCGCTGGAAAACTCCATTGCCCAGGCCAACGGTATTGACTACCTCACCTCATCGAGTTCACAGAGCGTCAGCACCATCACCGCGAATATGCGTCTCAACTACGATGCGAATACCGCGCTTGCCGAAATTAACACCAAGGTCAACGCGGTGCTCAACCAGTTGCCCAAGGAATCGCAGCAACCGGTGATTAGTATATCCAATGGCGAGGACATCGGTTCCATGATTATAGGTTTCTACAGCAAGGATCTGCCCACGAATAACATCACGGACTATTTGATCCGGGTTGTGCAGCCCAAACTTCAGGCAGTGGAAGGAGTTCAAACGGCCGAGATTCTGGGCAAGGCGGAATTTGCCCTGCGAGCCTGGCTTGATCCGGAAAAAATGGCTGCTCATGGCGTAACTGCTACGGATGTGAGCAACGCGCTCTCTGTGAATAACTTCATTTCGGCGCTGGGCCGGACCCAGGGACAGATGGTGACGGTGGACATCACAGCAGCTACGGGACTGCATACGGTAAACGAGTTTCGCGATCTGGTGATCAAGTCAGTGAATGGCGCTATTGTCCGACTCGGAGATATCGCCAATGTCACCCTTGGCGCGGAAAACTATGATGTGGCCGTGCGCTTCGACGGTAAATCCGCCGTGTTCATGAGCATCAAGGTCGCACCCAACGCCAATCTGCTTTCGGTTGCGAATAACATACGTAAAGTTTTTCCGGCCATCGAGCATCAGTTGCCTCAGGGTCTCAACGGCCGTATTGTTTATGACGCAACCGATTATGTGAATAGTTCCATTAAAGAGGTGGTAATTACGCTTCTCGAAGCGTTGCTCATTGTTACGCTGGTTATCTTTCTGTCTTTAGGTTCTGTCCGTTCGGTTATCATTCCCATGGTGGCCATCCCCCTGTCGCTGGTTGGGGGGTTTTTCATCATGCTGGCCATGGGTTACACGATCAATCTGATGACCCTGCTGGCCCTAGTGCTCGCCATTGGCCTCGTTGTGGATGATGCCATCATCGTGGTGGAAAACGTGCACCGTCATATGGAGGAAGGCGTCCCGCTCATGCAGGCGGCGATTATGGGGGCGCGGGAACTCGGAGGACCGATTATCGCCATGACCGTGGTTTTAATTGCCGTATATTTGCCTATAGGATTTATGGGCGGCCTCACCGGCACGCTTTTCACCGAGTTTGCTTACACGCTGGCTGGTGCTGTGCTTGTGTCAGCCGTCATTGCGCTGACGTTATCGCCCATGATGTGCTCACGCTTTCTGAAAGTATCCGGCCCAAATGAGCGGCACCGCTTCACGGAATTCATCGATGGTCAGTTTAACCGGCTACGGAGCGGCTATGAACGGCTGTTGCGGGGGTCACTCAATTTCCTGCCGGTTGTTTTGGTGTTTGCCGCCATCATCCTGGTGAGCAATTATTTCCTGTTTGTCAATTCCAGGAGTGAACTGGCGCCTCAGGAGGATCAGGGATTTATGCTCGCCATGACCACGGCGGCCCCCGATTCCACAATCCAACAGACGCAACTCTATTCACTGCAACTGGCGAAGATCCTTTCGGACATTCCGGAAATCGAGCATCTTTTCCAAGTCGAAGGATTCTTCGGACTCAATTCAGGATTTGCCGGCCTTGTGCTCAAGCCGTGGGATAAACGAACCCGTACGACCGGGACATTGCAACCGGAGGTGCAAAAAAGAATCGGTCAGATCGCCGGCGCAAATGCGGTGGTTTTTCAGCCGGCGCCTTTGCCCGGCACGGGCCAGGGGCTTCCTGTGCAATTTGTCATCGGCACGACCGATTCCTTTACCAGACTCGATGAAGTTTCGCAGGCCTTTCTGGAAAAGGCGCATGCCAGCGGATTGTTCATGTACGTGGATGCCGACCTCAAAATCGACAAGCCGCAGACCATGTTGGAGGTGGACCGCGACAAGCTGGCCCAGATGGGATTGACTATGCAGGATGTCGGCGCGGCGATGGCTTCCATGCTCGGCGGCGGCTATGTCAACTATTTCAGTATGTCCGGCCGCTCCTACAAAGTGATTCCACAGGTCAAGCAAAGTGAAAGGCTTACCGCGGATCAACTGATGAACTACCATATCAAGACCGCAAGCGGCGAATCCATTGCAGTGTCCACTTTTGCCACCCTCAAAACCACCGCAGTGCCCGTATCAATCAATCACTTTCAACAGCTTAACTCCTCCACTATATCCGGTATTCTCATGCCCGGCATCACCCTCGGACAGGGGCTCGATGAACTCAAGACCATTGCCGGGACGGTGCTGCCCGAGGGTTACAGCATAGACTACGGAGGAGAATCACGACAGTACTTGCAGGAGTCAAGCGCACTGCTGGCCACGTTCGCCTTCGCGCTGATCATCATTTTCCTCGCCCTGGCCGCATTGTTTGAAAGCTTCCGCGACCCGATAATTGTGCTCATCAGCGTGCCCATGTCCCTCTGCGGAGCGCTGATTTTCATCAGCATCGGCATTGGCGGGGCAAGCCTCAACATCTATACCGAGGTCGGCCTGGTGACGCTTATCGGTCTCATCAGCAAGCACGGCATCCTCATTGTGCAGTTCGCCAACGACTTGCAGCGCGAAGGGAAAAGCAAGCGCGAGGCAATCGAGCAGGCTTCGGCCACTCGCCTGCGGCCGATTTTGATGACCACGGCTGCCATGGTGCTTGGTGTTATGCCTCTGGTATTTGCATCCGGCGCCGGCGCGGCGGGACGCTACAATATGGGATTGGTAATCACCACCGGCATCGCTATCGGCACTCTGTTCACCCTATTTGTTGTGCCCGCGATGTATTTACTGCTAGCTCATGATCTTCATTCAAAAAAGATTAACGATAGCGAACTTCAAATGATTCCGGAGACTCCAACTTCTTAGTAAGAGGTTACATTGCGTTACGGTTTTTCAAAATGATGATAATCCTTCGGCTGTTCAAAATTTCCGCCCCAGTGCCAGCCGCGTTTGATAAATTCCTGAACTATGGCGTTGTCTGCCGTGAATGTTCCGGCATTTGATGGAGAATATTTTGCGCCTTGGGGCGCAATCACGCTATTGGGATAGATTACCGGATTTTGCACCGGGTTGATATCCACGGCTTTGCCCAGTGAATGCATCGATAATTTTGTTGTTCCTTCAATCACGCGAAAATTAAAACTGGAAGTATTATTCGCAGCCATGGATTCTTGATCGTCCCATGAATAAGCCACAACCGGAATAACTTTGCCTACCGGAAATTTCAGTTGTTCAATCAGCGCGAAGATTTCGTAAACATCATCTTCCAGATCGCTGTTTACAATGAGCTGCCCCTGATGCTTTTTGCCGTCAAAGGAATAGTACAAGACATCGACAAGTGACAGGCTGTCTAAGATTTCCTCTGGGGCAGTTGTTCCTTCAATAGCTTCGGAAAAGTTCATCAAACTATCGACAATTATTTCTTCGTTATCAGTCATTGACTAATCTCCGTTATAGTTCATTCATTATTGTATTCATCATATCCTCCGGCAGTGATACTTCCTGATAGATATCGCGGATAGTATTACAATCCAAACGGTTATAATCGTCCAGGTGTGGCGTGATAACTACTCCGGCCATATCAATCGCTCCAGGAGAAATAAATATTCTATTCTTGCCTTCGGCAAAATAGGCATCCGGACGATGTTTCTGCCGCAAAAATATGGCCAGCCGCCAGCAATCCCCGGTATAGTTGCAAATAACATTAATAAGCGGCTCGTCATTTGTTATCAGTATTTTTTGCGCGACTTTCAATAAACGCAAAAATTGTTTTGTTAACTCGTCCGCGTTTTTTGACTCCATAACAATAACAGAACGATCAAAACCTTTCCCCATGCTATATCGAACAGAAGATATCTCTTTAACCGGCGGCAGTTCTCTTAATTCACTTAAAAAAGCAAGGGCATTAACCGGGATTGCCTGAAAGTGCAGATGATCAGGCGCGGACGCTCCGCAAGCGGGGCCGTTGTAAAAAACAGCATAATCCGGCGATAAGCTCGTGCTTAATCGCAAAAGCCAATTTATTGATGAGGTAATTTCCTGCGGTTTATGCTCCAGCGCAACGATGGTAAAATGATTTTCAAAAATCGGCGCCGGGTTGCAAAGAATCAAATATTGATTACGATATAAAATGCCTTGCTGTTCACTCGGCAGATTGTCTTTACATAAAAAGCAGGGTCTGGATTTGATTGATTCGGCATCAACGGCAGCACCGCTGCTTACTGCCCTCTGCGGATTGAATTGCAGATAGATCTTATAGCCGCCGCAGGTAATTGATCGAGTACTCACATTGGCTAATTCCCTGTAAGCGCAAACAAGCTTCGGCCAGCTTTTCTTTTGGTCCGCTAAAAGATTCAGGCACAAGGCGGTAAGATTTTTTTGTTTCTCCCCTGGATATTGGGCAAAAATTATATTTCCCGATTCTTTTTTGTTTGTGAAACTCCTATTCCGAAAGCGAAGCGCAACGGAATTGGTAAGTTGAACAATCCCGCAACGCGGAGGGTATAATACCCCGCATCTTGCTGCGGAATATGTTTCCAAAGCTTGTTTTGGGGTTTCATACCCGTGATTTAGCATCTGCCGAGTTTTGATCTCTATGGAGCGGAGTTCATCTTTATAAAAATCATTGCGGTTTTGTTTTTCCACAGAAATTCCGGCGTCTGTATTGTCCGTCCAGCGACGGCATAAATAAAGACTTTCGTAAATTCTCCCGATTTTATATTCACGGGCAATCCGCAGCGCGACCGCGTAATCTTCACCATAGCTGACATTGGGAAAGCCGATCCTGCGGATGACAGCGGTATTGAATGCCCGCGGCGCTCCCAGGCCATATATACGCAGCGCGTTATTGTGGCCGTTGGCTTGTGTCCATTCCTTATGGGCAATCAGACCCGGCGGGATTTTTTTCAGATGCTTATTGACAATCGTATAAGCACCTACGACCATCGCATAATTATCCTTGCATAAAGTATCAACAATTTTTTGCAGAGTTTGTTTTGAACTGTAAAGGTCATCAGAATCAAGTTGGATGGCATAACGACCACAGTGAGAAGAATAAACGGCTTCATTCCAGCAGCCACCGATGCCCAGATCATGGCGTTCAGGAATAATGTTTTTTATCTTCTCATTCTTTCCCGCCAACTTTTTAATGATATCCGCGGTGCCATCCGTGGAATGATTATCCACGACAATAATATTAAAGTCGAAATTTGTTTTTTGCACCAACGCGCTTTGAATTGCTTCTTTAATGGTTTTTTTACGATTGAGCACAGGGATTATTATACTCGCCTCCACCGGAAAGAAATCATTTGTCCGGGGAGCCTTTTGTGTGCGCGCTTTTAAATAGGCGCCGGTCAGCTTTAGATAGTTAGTGGCCACTTTTTCCAGTTTTTTTTGTTGGATGATATTTCCAGCCGCGGCATAGGCAAAATGGTTTTCGATTCGGTCATTGCCGTCCTTAATGCGCTTTGCTTTTCTATCTTCGACCGTATAGAGAAATTCCGGCACATGGAAAACCGGATGATCAATGGATACTTTCAGACGCAAATCGTATAAAGCAACATTTGTGTCGGATAGCAGTGAGCCGTATTTTTGCAGGACAGTTTTAACAGCCGAACAGGAAAAAAGCAAAAGGGACCCGAAATTAAAATCGTCACGGATGCTGCCTTGTTGATAATCTATAAGCGGATATTCAATGAGATGATTTCCCTCGCGCAAAATAAAGTCTGAATAAATGATGCCGGCGTGTTTATTTTCGGCGATCTGCAGTAAGCGGCGCAAAGACAATTCATCACAGTTAATTTTTTTTTCGTTGGCAATCAGCAGCAAATATTTGCTGGATAATTTTTTCAGGAACAAAGAAAGCAGTTTGATTTCTTTAACGTCGCGCGTATCAGTTGGCCAACCGCTCATTGCCTCTTTTTCATTATTGACGGGCAGGAGCAGGAACCGGCCAAATTTTCGAACTGAGGATCTCATAAATTTTTTATTCCAGGTAGGCTGCTAAAAACTGAGTCTTAATCCCTCTCCGCTTCGCTTCGGGGATAATTTCCAATAGCCTTTGGCTATTTGGAAAATTCGACTTACGCTTTAATGAGCCCTGATTTTCACCCAAAGGGCACTTCGCCGAAACGTAGTGCTCAGAAAATCTTAGAGCGAATTATCCCGCCACCGTCGGGTGGCAGGGACAAACTTCGCAAAGCTCGTTTTCAGCGAGTCTCACTATCAGAGAGTGTCAAATCCCACGTCGCTTCGCTTCGGGGATAATTCGACTAACGCTGCAAACTTCACTTCGTTCGTTTTCAGCGAGTCTCATTAGAATCCGGACATCATCAGGTTAAAGGCTTTTTCCGCAGCGTCGTTGGACAGTTTAATGAACGCGTCTTTTCTGATCGCAGGCAGTAAATTAATGTCAGTGCTTAAGGTGTAGTCAACTGTGCCCGTTATATTTTTTGAGCTCCAGATAATTTTGCCGCTTTCATTTTCCAGAAAAGTCAATTCTAAAATAATTGTCGCCCGCTCTTCCGCCACCAGAGAATTGCTGTCATAAGCAAGGGGTGATGTATTAAGATTAAGAATCTTTCCTTTAACTATGGCATCCGCCGATTCAGCGCTTTCCACAATTTTTAAACGGCTGTTTTGAATAAACTGGTTAATGAACGCTGTCCGGACGTAATTTTCTATCCCGGCCTGTGCCGTTTTATTATCGAAGGCCTCGACATAAATTTTTTGGATACGTTTATCAATATTCTCTCCTCTGGGGACAAAGGAATAGCCGCAGCCAAACAAGATAGCGAAAAAAAAGCAAATAATTCCTATTTTCATCACGGGTATGAACCTCAGGGTAAACTCTTGACCAAAATTTCGTCCCGAGAGACGGGGAATCATACCCTCCGCTTGCAGCGGGATTGTTCGACTTACAAATTTCAATGCACTTCGTTTTTGAAATTTGAGTCTCACAATAAATAATCGCCGGTTTTGTTTTCTCATAAAAGACACCTCATTTATGTTGAGCAACAATGTTGACCAGTTTCTTGGGCACATAAATAACTTTCAAAACATTCGCGCCTGACAGCAGGGAAATAATTTTTTCATCCGCCAGCGCGTCTGCTTTGATCTTTTCCGGATCTTCGTCTACCGCAACGGTCATCCTGCTGCGCAGTTTACCATTAATCTGCACAACAATTGTCATCTCTTCTTCGCTGGCAACTGCCGGATCAAATTGCGGCCAGGAAATATCAGCGGCCAAAGTTTTATGGCCGAGCATCTGCCAAAGCTCTTCCGTGATATGCGGCACAATCGGCACCAGTAATATAACAGCAGCCTCCAGAGCTTCCCGTATTGTGGCCAGCGCTATTTTATCATCACTCGCGGGACGTTTGATTTGATAGACGGCGTTGACCAACTCCATAACCGCGCTGATTGCCGTATTGAAATGGAAACGGTCTTCGATATCAATTGTTACTTTGCGGATAGTCTGATGGGTTTTGCGCCGCAGACCTTTTAATTCACCTTCCAGACCAACACCGGAAGGCAACGGATTGACGGCTTTAATATCCTCCAGATATTCGTCACAAATGCGCCACAGACGACTCAGGAAGCGGAACGACCCTTCCACGCCCTGATCGCTCCATTCCAAATCTTTTTCCGGCGGCGCGGCAAACAGACAGAATATCCGGGCGGTATCAGCGCCGTAAGTTTTTATGAGATAATCAGGATCGATAACGTTCTTCAGCGATTTGGACATCTTTTCGGTCTTGCCAATTATGACATCCTTCCCGCAGATGTGGCATTTGCCGTCCGCAGCCTGCTCCGGGAAAAGATAACCATGTTCTTTGCACTTCATCGTTTCTTTGCAGACCATGCCCTGCGTCAGTAAATTGGTGAACGGCTCATCCACGCCGATCACGCCGAAATCACGCAGAACCTTGGTGTAAAAGCGGGAATAGAGCAGATGCAGAATGGCATGTTCAATGCCGCCGATATACTGATCAACAGGCATCCAGTAATCCAGTTTCTTGCGATCAAGACCGGGCTTGGTATCGCAATCCGGGCTGCAATAGCGGTCGAAATACCAGGAAGATTCCACAAACGTGTCCATCGTGTCCGTCTCCCTAGCGGCCTTGCCGCCGCATTTCGGGCAAGTCGTATCCACGAATTCTTTCAGGGCCGCGAGCGGAGACCCGCCTTCGGTGCTTAATTTAACATTTTCCGGCAGGACAACAGGCAGATCTTTTTCATCAACCGGAACAATGCCGCATTTATCACAGTTGATCATCGGAATCGGCGCGCCCCAATAGCGCTGACGGGAAATACCCCAGTCGCGCAGGCGATACTGAATGGTGCGTTTGCCTTTTCCTTGCGTTTCCAGAAAATCAGCGATTGCTTCCAGAACCTTGGTGTTTTCCATGCCGTCAAACTGGCCGGAGTTAACTAAAATACCCTCATCCACATAGGCTTCGGCCATCTTTTCCGCATCAAGCGTTTTACCTTTGGGCTGAATAACAACAATAAGAGGCAGGTTAAATTTTTTGGCAAACTCGAAGTCGCGTTGATCGTGCGTAGGCACGGCCATGACACAGCCGGTGCCGTAATCAGCCAGAACAAAATTGGCCGCAAAGATCGGCATTCCCTGGCCAGTTAAAGGATTTTTACAGTAGGCATCAAGAAAAAGGCCTTCCTTTTCATAATATTCGGAAGTCCGCATCAGTTTGTCCTGCTTTTTGACTTTCTCCACAAACTGCAAAACATCTTTTTCGATAGCCTTCCCTTTGGTTAATTGCATCACCAGTGGATGTTCCGCGGCAACCAGCATAAATGTTGCACCGAAGAGGGTATCCTGACGGGTCGTGAATACTTTGATGGCGCCGTTACTGTCAGCCATCGGAAAATCCACTTCGCAGCCGTAGCTTTTCCCAATCCAGTTTTTTTGCATAGTCATGACGCGTTCGGGCCAGCCGGGCAGTTTGTCGCAGTACTCAAGAAGTTCTTCAATGTAGGCGGTGATTTTGAAAAACCACTGATCCAGCACCTTCTCCTGCACTTCAGTACTGCAGCGCCAGCAGAGGCCGCTCTCAACCTGTTCGTTAGCCAGCACCGTATCGCACTTGCTGCAAAAATTAACAGTGGAGCGTTTTTTGTAAGCCAGACCTTTTTCATACATCCAGATAAAGAATAACTGTTCCCAACGGTAATATTTCGGCTCGCAGGTGGATATTTCCCTATCCCAGTCGTAGCTGAAGCCCATGCGTTTGAGCTGCTTTTTCATGTGATTGATATTTTCGTTGGTCCATTTCGCAGGATGAATTTTATGTTCGATAGCCGCGTTTTCCGCAGGCAGGCCGAAAGAGTCCCAGCCCATCGGATGCAGAACGTTGAAACCCTTCATGTGCTTATAACGGGCAACAACATCGCCGATGGTGTAATTGCGGACATGACCGATATGAATTTTGCCGGAAGGATAAGGAAACATCTCCAGCAGATAATATTTTTTCTTTTGCGGGTCTTCCGTGACCTTGAAGGCTTTTTCATCCTCCCATTTTTTCTGCCATTTTTCTTCAATAACTAACGGTTCGTATTTCATTTTCAAAATTTCTCCGGATGGTGAATAGTAATGATTTGCTTAACATATAGGATAGATAAGCGCAATGCCTTTATCTATACCATTTCTAAATCAAAGCGCTATTTTTGTTGGCGTCGTTGTCGGCTCAATATCATCTTTGATTTAGAATGGTATTTATTTATGGGAACATAATGATTTCCCGATTTCATCCTTTAAAAAGTGTTATTCAATTTATTTTGAAAAGATGAATATTCCCTCTTTTAAAAACAAGTCTATGCTCTGTTTGAATTGCATCTGCCATTATGCGATCGCAAGTAGCAAAATAATTGGAGTATGGTAAATAAACAGCGTGATTTCTATCTCCTTGTTTACCACCCGATCTCTGATTTCCACGATATTGATTAAAATATGTGATTTTTGCTTGCCAGTATAAGCCAGGCATTTGGCTCTTGACTATATTAAACGTTAGTTCAGTACCCCTTGCCAGGTCATTGAGATAATCCCTCTTCAGGTTTGGTTCTCCAGGAAAAATGAAATCTCGATTGGCCATTAGCATCCACACCTTCTCACGCCCATATTTAAGATTCACATTCACGGTTATTCTATTTGCTGCATAACTGTATATTTCAGCTTTCTCCGATGGAATATACTTTCGTCCTTGATAGATTTGTTTCGCTTGGGTTAATTTTAATTTCCTGTTTCTTACTTCATCAATAGGACAATTTATGATGTGATCTCTTAATTTATCGATTTCGGAAGGAGAACTCTTAGTCCCTGAAAGCTCCATAAGATCTGCTTCTAAGTCCAAAACTTTATTTCGCATCTCCATTTCATCCCACCACTTTCTTTGTTCAAACAGCCATGTTGTTTCACCTTGTTTTCGTTCCTCAACAGCCTTTTGCATGTTCTTTGCAGCGATATGATCAGAATCGAAGATCATTATTCCAACTTTTCTATATTCAATAAATCTAAGGACTTCCTGATTAGTAATTATGGTTGGTTGATTGGCACTTATGATCCTAATATTTTTTATGGCATTCAAATAACTTTCTGAGAAGTTCAATGAAATATCGCCTTTCGTTCCGATAAGTTCAAGAAAATTGACAACTGATAATAAAATTCTAAAACGCCTATTCCCGATTCTATCGCCAATTTCTTCGGCAATATTTTTACCGTGATTGTGATACTCTCTAAAAATATCTATTAATGCAGAGGTATCAAAATATATGAGAATTGGATTCTTAGTAACTTCATAGACACCTTCTTTTTCTGTTGGAGAAATTATGGTCCGTTTCATAGTTAATTCCTCAAAACTGATTCAATTCTAAGTCCTATACTGACCTACCCTCGAAACATGAACTAGGCGAATTCGGGGAACATAACACTTAATTATTCAACAAATTTTTGAATTATATGTCGTGTTTCCTTAATTTTTTAATAATTTTTACGGGCAAGGATTGTTTCGCATTCGGTTGCCAAATCATTCAGCAGTTGAAGTCCGCTTACGTTATCGATTGCAATTAATAAATTCTCCAGACCGTTGCCAATGTGCCCAAGAAAGGCCGGCTTGTTTTTTTTGAGTCCAAGAAAGCCGTACGCTCCCAGCGCCTGCAAAAGCCTTTGCACGGAACCCATCCAGAAATTATTTACAAATTCATCGCGGCTGTAAGCGGGATTCATGAGTTCATAATAAAAATTTATCAACTCGTTTCTTTCTTCATCATCAAAAGTAACGTAAGGATCGCAAATCAGTGAGCCCAGATCATAAAAAAGACAGCCTTCACGCATGCCTTGGAAATCAAGCAAAACCGGCTTGCCGTTTTTAATCATGATATTCTGCGATTGAAAATCGCGATGGATCAGACAAGGCGCTATATTTTGCAGGCGCGCGGAAAGCGCGTCCAATTCTTTCGTCAACTTCGCGGCGTCCGATGATGAAAGTTTTATTTTGCAAACTTCCCCGACGAGATTCTCCAGAAAATATTCATGCTCCCACTTATATAACCGGGGGCCATAACCTTCGGACAATTTCGCATCTGTGGGAATCGATTTCAGATCAAAGGAATGCAAACGGTAAATTTGAGTGAGTGCCTGAAAATAATAATCACGTCTTTCCTTCCAGGGCAAAAATCTTTGCGACCACAAATCAACATCGCCTAAATCGGTGAGCAGAATAAAATGTCGTTTTATATCTTGCGCAATGATCCGCGGCACAGCAATGTCAAGGCCGGACAAAAACTTATTAATGTCCGCCCAGTAAGCGTTTTCTGCCACTTCATTGCCGTAATGCATAAAAATGTAACTGGTTTTATCCGGCAGGCAAACCCGAAAAAAGCTGCGGTCGGAACCGCCTTTTTTGATCGTATCAAGTTTAAAATCCGCTTTGCCCAGATGTTCAGTTAAAAATTTCTGAATTTCTTTCTGCATGTTTCCTTTAAGTCTTTATCTTGCAGCATATTGATTCAATCGTTGATATTCTTCAACTGTGCCCAGATCATACCAGTTGCCGTCATCTATGACTACAGCTCCGACCGAACGCGGATTTTCTTTTATCATCTCCACCAGCGGTAAAACGATTGATTCTATTTTGCCCGCCGTCAACCGTTTCAGGAAAGATTTTTCTACAATATAGATTCCAGCAAACAGGCAACTCTTAATGCCTTCATTTTTTAAAATATGCCGTATGTCACAGACGAAACCTTCTTTATCAACATTGACATTGAGCAAGGGACCGCGGCTGCGCAAGGCCAGTGTAACCTCCGTTTGCCCAGCAAAATGCTTATCTACTAGCGGCGCAATGGGCAAATTGGTGATAATGTCGCCGTTGTAAACGATAATGCGCTCATCATCGGCAATCAGGTCTTCAATGTTTTTGATGCCGCCAGCCGTATCGAGCAAAACCGGCTCATGCCGGAGCGTGATCGGAATACCTTGCCAGTTTCCTTCCGGGAACGCCTCGGCATATTTTTCAGCGCAGTGATGCGTATTGACAATAAACCTCTTCACGTCAATTGAATGCATATGCTCCATCGCATTCGTAATGATCGGTCTGCCGCCGATTGGCAGTAATGGCTTGGGTATGTTTTCAGTCAGCGGCCTAAGCCTTGTTCCCAGCCCCGCACCCAATATAAATGCTGTGTTAATTTGTTTGCTTGCCATATATTTTTTCGTCCATATTATTAGAATAGAACAGCCGGGCTAGCCCCGCGGTTCTTTCTTGAGCCTCTTCCCATATTCCGGATCAATCTTCACTAAAGCCGCAACAATGAAACCCGGAATCGTTGTGATCAAAATCCAGATAAAGAAATTTTTATAGCCCAGTGTTTCCTGAATCCACCCGCTTCCCATCGCGGGGATCATCATGCCCAGCGCCATAATGCCCGTGCCTATCGCGTAAAATACAGTTTTATATTCGCCTTGCGAAACCATGATCATATACATAGTGTAAGCCGTAAAGCCAAATCCATATCCAAATTGCTCCAGCGCCACGGCGGAACCGACAAACCATAAACTCTGAGGCAGAGCCTGGGATAGATACACAAAAATCAAATCCGGCAGGTGCATGATCAGCACCATCGGCCACAACCATAATTTCAATCCTTTTTTATAAACGACATAGCCGCCCAAAAGCCCGCCCAGCATCAGCGCTATAACACCGACCGTACCATAGATAATGCCCACTTCCGCTGTCGTTAGACCCAATCCGCCTTTGCCGCGGGGATCGAGCAAAAACGGCGCGACCATTTTCACTAATTGCGCCTCGGCAAAACGGTAAAACAGAAAAAAACAGATGATGATAAGAATATCCTTACGACGGAAAAACAAGGTCAGAATGCGGAAATATTCCGCTAGAAAATTTTTTGATTTATCCCACGGTGCGCTAATGTCCGCGGCAGGCTTGGGCAAAACAAAAAAGTGATAGATGAATAAAGCCAGAAAAACTGCCGCCGCACCGATAAAGGCCAGCGACCAGGCGCGCGCCACAGGATAGCCGTAGTTTTCCAGCACACCGGCCATAATCACCAGTCCGCCTTTGGCGGCAATAGTGGCGACACGGTAAAAAATAACGCGCACACCGACAAACGCCGCCTGCTGCGGTGTATCGAGCGCCAGCATGTAATAACCGTCAGCGGCAATATCATGCGTGGCGGAACTAAACGCCATAATCCAAAACATGGCTAAAGAGTAGCGCACAAAATTAGCAGCAGGCAGAGTCAGCGCGACACAGGCCAGCGACGCACCGATGGCGAGCTGCATCGTCAGTATCCAGAAACGCTTGGTGCGGAAAATATCAACAAACGGGCTCCAGAGGGGTTTGATTACCCAGGGAAGGTAAAGCCAGCTGGTGTAAAGAGCGATTTGCGTGTTGGAGAGCCCCAGTCGTTTATATAAAACAACACTCACCGTCATGGCAATCATGTAGGGAATGCCTTCGGCCAAATAGATGGTCGGCACCCAGAACCAGGGGTTCCGCTCCGCATTCTCCGTTGTTTCTGTTTTTATTTCGGACATAGTTTAAAAATATTTCTTTTAAAATTTTTCACTAATTAACTATCGTCTTGTACTCTCAATAAAACTTAATCATGCGAAATCACCAGTCGTCATACCGGCGAAGGCCGGTATACAGAACTTACCAATGATACTGGATTCCCGCCTGCGTAACCTGAAGGTCATCTGCGACGGGAATGACAGAAATGAAAATCAGTCCCACGTCGCTACGCTCCAGGGATATCCCCATGTGCTTTGCACAGTGGACAATTCAACTTACGCTTCGAACTTCGCAATGCTCGTTCTTAGCGAGTTTCATTGATTCGACTAACCAATTTCAACATGTGACCTTTAGGTTATGCACTTCGTTTTTGAAATTGGAGTCTCATTATATAATTTTTTTATCTGTGCTCCGGTAAAGTAATGAGCTAATATTTCCTCGACCTTAAATCCTTTGGATGCCATGACGGCCGCGCCAATCTGGCACAAGCCCACGCCATGCCCCCAGCCGCCGCCGGACAAGATGAAACGACTAATCTCTCCGGTTGTCGCTCGCTCTACAGAAACAACAAAAGCGCTGCTTAAAAGGTGGCTCTCCGATAGACAACGGCGGATTTCCAATTCTTTACCGATGATCACCGTTCGTTGGGAACCTTCAATCTTCAATTTATAAATTCTTCCGGAAGGACCCCGCTCTAAGGGAATCAGATTTTGCAATGTGCCAACATTAATGCCCGATTTTTTCCGAATTATTTCTTCCAGATCCTGCCTTTTGTAAATGACCTGCCAACGATAGAAATCAGGCGTTTCCTGATCAAACGCGGGCAGAATCTTGCTAAGCAATTCTTTGTCTGTTGTATCGCAATAAGCGTGCGGCCTGCCGGTAAGCCAGCATTCAGCTTGGGCCTCCGATTGAATAAGGGGATGTTGTTGAACATCGTCGGTAATACTTCGCAGATAGTCCGGAGATTTGTCCTCCCATGCCGTGGAAAAAATTTCCGTTTGACCTCCGCAGGATTTGTAGTAGCGGGCATCGCAAATTTCTCCGGCATAAACAAGAAAAAATCCGCGAGTATCCTTTACTGCCGTATGGACATTTTTCGAAATTATTCTTGTTATCCCCTGATAGCGCTGACAGTGGTCATCCGCGCAAACATCAAATCCCCTATGATCATTGACATCGTGCCAGATAATTATTTCATTTTCCGTTGATTGAGAATCATTAGCGGCGGTGGCATTTATTTTTTTTCGCAAAAGCATCGCAACGAGCCAACTGCGGGCGGTTATAGCTTGCGCCTTTAAAAATTCCAGCGGAGCTGCGGCGGACATTTCCGAAGAGATAACACTTTCCAGGTAATCTTCCAGAGTGATTTCATTGATGAAATTAAAAGAGGAATCGGAACCGGCGGACAAAAATAAATTGCCGCGAAATGATTGCTCCTGGTTTCTTTGCCAGTGAAAATCAATACCGATTTTTACATCAAATACGGTAAAACTCGCTCCTTCCGTGGCTGAAAGTAAAATTTCTTTTTGCCTCAGGATTTTTTTTCCTGAAGAATCGATTAGCCCAACAAGCCATTGATCAGCCCTAACGGTAAATTGACCGTCTATGACACGGCCGTCAGGCAGGAGAAATCGTCCGTTTAAAGCTATATGAGCTTCGTTATAGTTTTGCAGGAGGGCGACTTTAATTTTAGGTTCACTATTAATCATTATTAGTTTTTTATGAGCAAAAACCTAAGAAGTCAAGAAAGTTATCCCCAAAGCAAGCTTTGGGGGATAGTTCGACTAATGCTTCCTAATAGTTAGAGATTCTCAAATCCCACGTCGCTTCGCTCCCGGGATAATTCGACTAGCGCTTCAAACTTCATCCCAACTCGTTGGGATTCGTTTTCAGCGAGTCTCATTATCTTAATGCTTGAATATCACTAATTTATCATGTATGACTTTCAAAAAAGTCAATAATGGATAATTTATGGCTCATATCTGGCCAATTGGAGGAGGCAAAGGGGGATCGGGCAAAAGTTTTCTGGCCAGTTCTCTGGGACGCCTTCTGGCAAAGTCGGGTAAAAAAACCCTCCTGATTGATCTCGATCTGGGCGCTGCGAATCTGCACACAATGGTAGGTGTCCCTTATCCGGAAAAATGTTTTTCCGATTTCGTCACAAAAAAAATACCTGTTCTGGAAGACACTGTTCTGGGAACTCCTTTTCCCAATCTTTTTTTAATCAGCGGCGCTCACGACAATCTGGATATTGCCAATCTCCCCTATGATAAGAAAATAAAAACCTTACGGGCCATAGCCAAACTGCAATACGAATATATTCTGCTGGATCTGGGAGCCGGCACCGCTTTTAACACTCTTGATTTTTTCCTGGCTTCACGAAACGGCATATTCATTACCACGCCGGAACCTACTTCCATTGAAAATGTTTACCGGCTTATGCGCGCCATTTATTTTCGCCGGATTCGTCATTATTTTTCCGCGACCGACTTCAAGGCGCTGGAAAAAAAGGCCCGGCAGCAATCAGGGGATGACTCTTTTAACAAACCGGAGCATATTATTTCTATTGTTAAAAAAGAATATCCGGAAAAATACATGCTGATTAAAAAAGATTTCAACTCTTTTTGCTTCAAACTTATTCTTAACCAATTGCGCAAGCAGGATAATACCGATTTAGGAATGCAGATATGCAAGATTATCAAAAAGCATCTGGGCATTAATGTTATTTTTACCGGCAACATCGCCTATGACGAACATGTTCACGACGCCATCTGTCAACGGGTGTGTTTTTTAGATCGTTATCCCCACACGCGCGCCGCTAATGATCTGCGCGAGTTGAACAGTAAAATGAGTGATTCCTTAGGTGAGCAACTTATGCTTAACTATCTTTAAAATGTGATTGAGGCCGTGGATGGAAAAAGATTTCGCCCAGTTGAATTATTACGAAATGCTGGATATTAAACCGGACGCAACAGCTCTGGAAATTCGCAGCGCTTACAATTCCGCATTGCAGATTTATCAATCCGATTCTCTGGCTAGTTATTCTTTTTTTTCGCCGAAAGAAAGAAAAGAAATTATTACACTTCTGGAAAAAGCTTACTTTACGCTCATCAATGAAAAAGAAAAGGAAAGCTATGACAACGAACTTATCCGGTTGGGAATTATCGATTCTACGGAAAAAAACGCGGCTGTTAAAGGTCCTGTCAGTATTTTTGATATTAACCGGCAGAGGGATACATCCGGTATGCTGAAGACTCATAACGCTGAATTAAAAGCAAAAGTTTCTCAAAATCAGCGCATCAGAGAAATTCTTTCCCAACAGAAGATTAGTGGCGCTGACCTTAAGGCCATTAGAAATGAATTGGGTGTGGCTATTGAAAATATTCATCAAGAAACAAAAATCCGTATAGATTATTTAAACGGCATAGAGGAAAATAACATAGATAAATTGCCGGCGGCAGTTTATCTCAAAGGCTTCATTAAAGCCTACTTAAAATGCCTCTGTATTGAACCGGCGGATGAGATCAGCGCTCGTTACATGAGCGGTTTGGCTCGCAATTGAATTTATTTGGCAACAAGAATTAACTATCAAGATTTCATTGACATACAAGAATAGATGGCCTATAATTCGCTAATACCTAAAAATGTCTTATCAAATTTATTAATCAGTTCCTAAGGGAGATGGCAATGAAAAAATTGTACATGTTACTGGCGGCTGTGTTGCTTATGGTTATTACAGGTTGTGGTGGTGGCGGCGGTGGCGGTGGTTCCACGCCGGTATCACTATCGTCGACAAAAGTAATTACGGGATTTTCTCTGAACGACTGTTTCGGAATGATCGATGAAGCGGGAAAAACTATAGCTGTAACTATGCCTCTCGGCACAGATGTGACGACTCTGGTGGCGACATTTTACACAACCGGCGCCAGCGTCAAAGTTGGTTCAACCGTTCAGACGAGCGGTTCGATAACAAGTAACTTTTCTACCACCAGCCAGGTGACATATACAGTGACAGCGGCTGATGCTACGACACAGGATTATACAGTGACAGTAACTGTAAGTTCATCATCTTCCGGCTTTCTTGATACAGGCTTTGGCGCAACCGGCACAGGTGGCAAAATAACCACAGCTATCGGAAGTAGTGATGATGTTGCCCATGCTCTTGGCATCCAGTCTAACGGCAGTATTGTGGTAGCGGGAAGTTCCTACAATGGCAGCAACTATGATTTTGCCCTTGTGAGATATACAAAAGACGGGATAATTGATACAACCTTTGGCACTGCCGGAACCGGTAAAGTAACCACAGCTATTGGAAGTGGTGATGCTGCTGCCTATGCTCTTGTCATCCAGAAGTCTGTCGACACGATTTTGGTAGCGGGATATTTCTATAATAGCAATGACAGCAACTATTATTTTGCCCTTGTGAAATATACAAAAGACGGGATCCCTGATACAACCTTTGGCACAGGCGGCATAGTAACCACACTTATTGGAAGTAGTGGTGATTATACCTATTCTGCTCTTGGCGTCCAGTCTGACGGCAGTATTGTGGTAGCGGGAAGTCCCTACAATGGCAGCAAATATAATTTTGCCCTTCTGAGATATACAAAAGCCGGGATCCTTGATACAGGCTTTGGCACAGGCGGCATAGTAACCACATCTATTGGAAGTAATAATGATTATGCCAATGCTCTTGTCATCCAGTCTGACGACACGATTTTGGTAGCGGGAAGAAGTTCCTACAATATCTTAAACAGCGAATATGATTTTGCCCTTGTGAAATATACAAAAGACGGGATCCCTGATACAACCTTTGGCACAGGCGGCATAGTAACCAAACTTATTGGAAATACTGATGCTCAAGCCCATGCTCTTGGCGTCCAGTCTGACGGCAGTATTGTGGTAGCGGGAAGTTCCTACGATAGCACTAACAGCAAATATGATTTTGCCCTTCTGAGATATACAAAAGCCGGGATCCTTGATACAGGCTTTGGCACAGCCGGCATAGTAACCACATCTATTGGTATTGGCGGCAACTATGATTTTGCCTATGCTCTTGGCATCCAGTCTGGCGACAAGATTTTAGCAGCGGGATTTTCCAACAATGGCGGCAACTATGATTTTGCCCTTGTGAAATATACAAAAGACGGGATCCCTGATACAACCTTTGGCACAGGCGGCATAGTAACCACACCTATTGGAAGTAGTGATGATAATGCCTATGCTCTTGGCATCCAGTCTAACGGCACGTCTTTTAAGATTGTGGTAGCGGGAAGTTCTTACAATGGCAGCAACTATGATTTTGCCCTTGCGAGATATTTGCCATAATCACGGGAACCCCAAAGCAAGCTTTGGAAACAGATCCCGCAGTAAGCTGCGGGATATTAAACCCTCCGCTGCGCGGGATTGTTCAACTTACCAATTCCGCTATGCCTATAGTGACCTTTAGGTTATTCGCTTTCGGAATTGGAGTTTCAACAATAAACACCATAGAAAATCTCTGATAAGCAATTGTTGAAATTATTCAGAACTCCGGTGGCATCCTTTAAGTGTCGCCGGAGTTATGTTTTTCCTCGTCATTCATTCGGCTGGAGCTGGGGTACTCCAAATCACGGGATTGAATCAAATTTAAAATTATGTTAAATATATAGAACGGTTTTGATTTGATGGAGTAAAAACAAATGAGTGTCTTCGAATACGTGGCGTTAGATGAAAAAGGACACCAGCGTAAAGGATTTATTGATGCGCCGGGTGTTGCCGCGGCGCGACAGAAGCTGCGTGAAGAAAACGTTTATCCCGTCGAAATTAATCAGGCAGGGAACAGGAAAGAAACCGCATTATCGGGAGCTTTAAAGTTTAACATCTGGCAAAGGGTTCCTGCTAATGATGTTTCCATCTTCACCCGTCAACTGTCCACCCTTTTAGGCGCCGGGATGCCGCTGGTTCCTTCACTTTCGATCTTAATGAAACAGGCAAATAATCCGCTTTTAAAAAAATCATTAGCGCAAATTCGCGAACAGGTTAACGAAGGTAAAAGTTTGACGGAAAGCATGTCCAATTTTCCTCAAATTTTTCCGCCTTTTTACTTAAACATGGTCAGGGCCGGAGAAGCTTCGGGAACAATCAACCTGGTTTTGGAGCGGCTTGCCGATTTCAGTGAGAATCAGCAGACATTAATGAACAAGATTCGTTCCGCCCTTGCTTATCCGCTTATTATGCTTTTTATGGGAAGCGCTGTTCTTTTTCTGTTGATGACTTTCGTTGTGCCCAAAATTACCGGCATTTTTAGCGATATGCATCAAACCCTGCCAGTTATTACTATTATTATGATTACAATCAGTAATTTTTTAAAATCTTTCTGGTGGCTTATTTTGATTCTTCTGGCCGCCGCGATAGCCGCTTTTAAATATATGACGACCGGCACGGAAGCGGGCAAGCGCATGTGGGACAATGCGAAGCTTAAAATTCCGGTATGGGGCCAGGTCAACCGGAAAATCGCCATCGCCCGTTTTTCCCGCACGCTCGCCACTCTGCTGCAAAGCGGCGTGCCTCTTCTGGCGGCAATGGAAATCGTCCGCAACGTTGTCAACAATATACTCATCGGCGAAGCAATCAGAAAAGCCGGTAAAGACGTGGAGGAGGGCAAGGGGCTCTCCGGCCCGCTGACACAAAGCGGTATCTTTCCTCCCCTGGTGACGGAAATGATCGCCGTGGGAGAACAAAGCGGCTCGCTGGAAAATATGCTCAATCGCATCGCCACGGCTTATGAAACGGAAGCTCAGGCTGACATAATGGTCATGACTTCGCTTCTGGAACCGGCAATGATAATTGTGATGGCTTTGCTGGTCGCGTTTATTGTCTTTTCGATTTTGTTGCCGATCTTTGAAATGAACCAGCTAGTCAAATAAGTAAGTTTATCCATAAAAAATAGAGGTTGATTATGAAAAAGGTCAGACAAAAGAAAAATACGCAGGCAGGGTTTACCTTAATAGAACTGATGGTGGTAATTGTCATTTTAGGCTTGCTGGCCGGTGTGATTATTCCGCGTTTCATGGGTGAAACAGATAAAGCAAAGGTGGCCACAACAAAAATGCAAATAGCATCACTCGAATCCGCCCTGAAAATGTACAAACTGGATAACGGCAGTTATCCCTCCACTGAACAAGGTTTGCAAGCTTTGGTTGAAGCTCCCACTGCCGGAAATCTTCCGACAAACTGGCGCAAGGGAGGATATCTGGAAAAAGGGAAAGTACCTAAAGATCCATGGAAAAATGATTATATTTACATCTGCCCCGGCAGTCACGGTGATTTTGATTTATCGTCCCTTGGCGCAGATGGTGAGCCCGGTGGTGAGGGATTTGATAAGGACATCAATAACTGGGAAATTGAATAAAAAGACTCTATGAAGCGCTATAAAGCATATCGTTTCGTGTGCTCTCATGTGCCCAAGCGCCACTTCGTGCCATTTTTAGGTGGTCAAATGGCCAGGGCATCAGGGTATTTTGCGGAGTCTTCGGGTTTCACGTTGCTGGAGTTGTTAGTCGTCATCATCCTTGCGGGAGTGATTGTGGCACTTGCAGTTCCCTCCATGAGGGATACTCTTACCGGAGACAATCTCAAAAAAGCTTCGCGTCAGTTCATCGGGATGGAAAGGAAACTGCGCGGGGAAGCCGTCCGCGATCAAATAGACTACATCCTTTGCCTTGATTTACCCAACTCGGCATATTGGGTTTTGGCCTCCGACATGACTCCGGAAAAACAAGATGAGATAAAAAAGCGTCCGCAGCATTTACCTTCAGATGTTGTTATCCTCGATATTGTAGGAGAAAATAATAAAAAACAATCCGCGGATGAAGCAAGAATTAAATTCGGGAAAAATAATATCTGCTCTCCGGCTGTAATTCATCTGGCTTATGAAGAAGATAGAATGACCATAGTAATAAATCCTTTCCTGGGTGTAACGGAAATTTACAACAAATATGTTGATGTTTCCGTGACCAGTTCAGTACCATCTAATTCCAGATAAAGGAAGGCGGCATGACGCGAAATAAAGCAAGCGGGTTCACACTCATGGAAGTGATGATCGCCATGACGATTTTAGCCATAGCGCTCGTCGCCATCTATCAGTTGCAATCGCAGAGTATTTCCATGTCCACCGACTCACGTTTTATGACCACAGCGGCCCTGCTGGCCCAAAGCAAAATGGTCGAGGCTGAAGCAGGCTCTCCTTTGGTAAACCATAAAGAAGATGGAGACTTTGGCCCCGATTATTCTCAATACACCTGGCATCTGGAAGTTGGAGATACCCAACTGCCACAGTTTAAGAAAATTGAAATTACGGTAACCAATAAATTATTTATCAGCCGCGGAACATACACACTTGATCTTTACAAGGCGGCGGGAATGTAAACCATGACCGATCAACACATAAAAATAAACATTCGCAGAGGGATTCTTGAAAAAGCCCATATTTCGGGACTGTTCAAATACCCTGAAGGGCACGCGAATGCTCAGATGCAAGGTGCGCAAAAAAACGAATCGCGAGACGTATATTATCATACTTTGAGCGGTGAGTTTTGCAGCGCAACACAGCATATGAGCGTTTTTCAACAGCCCCGCGACAGAGGATTTACACTGATCGAAATACTAATTGCCATCTTTATTCTGGGATTGGTTCTGGCCACTGTTTATGCCTCCTACAGCGGCATTCTGAAAACTTCGCATCAGATGGAGGAAGAAGGCAACATTTATAAAATGGCCCGTACTTCCATGGACAGAATGATTAAAGATTTATCGTCTTTGCAGTCCTCCTCCGGCTCCTTTGACTTTCACGCCGGGGAAAAAACATTAAGTAACCGGGAGTTTTATTCTCTTTCTTTCTGGTCGGCATCTCATCTGGCTTTTGGCGAAAATGAAGGCACAGGGCGTCCGGCGGCGATCAGTTACTATGTGCAAGAGGATGAAGGCGGGAACAGCTTTTCTTTGTGGAGATCCGATGTATCCGGCGCCAAACCTTCTCCCGGAAAAAGCATCAGTGGCGGATTTCTGATTTGTAAAAATATCGATTCCTGGAATTTAAGATTTTATGACTCGACAGGCAATGAATTAGAATCCTGGGATTCTTTATCTTTGACAGAGCAAAAAGACAAGGCCCCTGTAGCTGTAAAAATAGAACTGGCTCTGGTCAATTTAAATGACAAGGAAAAACCGTACAAATTTATGACGAAGGTATTTTTACCGGTAAAAAAACAAACGCCATGAAAAAACTATTTCACAACCATGGGTATAAAACACAAAGCAAACTTTGGAAACAATTCCGCGAGTTCGCTATGCGTATTATACCCTCCGCTGCATCCCCCCAATGGCGGGATAATTCGACCTGCAAATCCCCGCGCACTTCGTTTCGGAAATTGTTGTTTCACAACCCACTGCTTATGCGGGATTGTTCAACTTACCAATTTCCGCGCACTTCGTTTCGGAAATTGTTGTTTCACAACAATCGTGGTATCGCGCTGATCACGGTAATATTGATTGTCGCTATTTTAATGGCTGTCGCAATCGAATTAAATAGATCGTCCCGCGCCGATATTTATGACGCGGCCAACCTAAGCGACGGCATTAAATTAACTTATATTGCCAAGTCCGGCTTTTACGGGGCCGCTGCATTGCTGACTAATGCCAACCCGGATCGCACTACTTTGCTTGACGCCTGGACACAAACGGAAATACTATCCATACAATCCAAGACTCTTTTCACTGACGGTTATTTTATCGTGACGGTTCAAGATGAAGCCGGTAAAATTCCTCTCAATAATCTGATAAACGGAAATAAATATAATCCGGACATCAAAGATATATTGATTCGGTTGCTAAGCCAGCCGGAATTCGGATTGGACGAAGGAAAAATAAATGAAATTGTCGATTCCATCAAAGACTGGATCGATGCTGATGAAGAAGTCACCGGCGCCGGAGCGGAAAGTTCTTATTATGCTTCCTTGGATCCGCCTTATGAAGCGAAAAATGCTCCATTGGATTGCATTGAGGAATTGCTTATGGTAAAGGGAATAACCAATGAAATTTTCAACGGGACAAAAGAAAAACCGGGGTTAGCTCAGTACGTTACCGCCGACAGCGATGGCGCAATAAATATCAATACTGCGCCCAAGATGGTTTTACGTGCACTTTCTGCCGAAATCAGCGCTGAATTGGCTGATAAAATGGATGAATACCGCCGGAAAGAAGGTAATGATTTATCCAGTCCTCAGTGGTATAAACAAGTTCCCGGTATGGAAAACGTGAACATCTCGCCGGGACTGATTACGGTAAAAAGCAATTATTTTAAAATTATCTCCGTAGGATTGATGAAGAATATGACGCAAAGCTTAAGCGGTGTGGTAAAAAGATCAGAGCAAAAATCCTTCCAGATAATCAAATGGAGGCAGGATTAATGCCGCAAACAGTATTAGGGCTGGATATCAGCCAAAGCACAATTAAGGCAGTTTTGTTCACCCCAAAAGGTTTAACCGGCGGCCGAATTATTGCCGTCCGGAATTTGGATATTAACGCCTGCGGCGGAATCGAACCGGCATTAAAAAAACTGGCCCAGGACAAAAGTTTTTCCAATACGTCCTGCTGCGTTTGTCTGCCGCCTGCCGACGTTATGTTCCGGCAAGTCAGTCTGCCCTTTCACGATGATAATAAAATCAGAAAAACACTGGCTTTTGAATTAGAGCCGCTTATCCCTCTTCCCATAGATGAAGTAGTTGCCGATTATTTGACGATTCCTAATGATGGGCTTCTTGTGGCTGCGCTCACAAAAAAAAGCATCAGCGATTGGATAGAGAAAGTGGAAGGCAACCTGGGAAATATATCGACCATCGATATTTCTTCCACTGCCCTGGCCTCGCAGATACTGGCCGGTAAAACGTCAGCCGTTTGTGGGGTAATTTTGGATATCGGAGCGGTCTTAACTGCGGCGGCCTTTTATGAAAATGGCGCAATTGTTCAGATTCGTTCTCTGGCTTTTGGCGGTGATCAAATAACAGAGGCATTAGCGCAGGATATGTCTGTAAAAAAAGATGAAGCCGAACAATTGAAAATCAAGGCTAATTACGGCGCTGAGTGCGCGAAGGTTGGCGAAGTGTGCCGCCATTTTTGTTCAGAATTGAAAAATACTATTGAGTATATGAAATTGAACGGCGCTCTGCAAAACGAACCGGCGCACATTACCATAACCGGCGGAGGCGCTTTGTTTGTTCCACTGCAAAAAGAACTGGAAAACTCTTTTTCACTTCCTCTGGAAGTCCTTGATCTTATCCGACTGAAACAATTAGAAGTTGAGGAAAATATTGGGCACCAATGCCCTCCGCAAATAATAAATACGGCGCTTGCCTCTGCAATGAGGACTTTTGCCGGTCGAAAATCTTTTAATTTTCGGCAAGGGGAATTCGCGGCTAAAAACATCCGACTTAACCTAAAAGAACAATTGAAGTGGGCGGCGGTTGTTGCGGGAATAATTTTCCTGCTGGCTATAGTCAATCAGTTTCTTGACTATAGATTACAAACTCAGAACCTTAACAATATCAAAAAACAAATCTCCCTGATTTTCAAGAAAGATTCCCCCGACGCTCAAACCATGATTGACCCGGTGCAGCAACTCAAAACAAAGCTTGATGAAAATAAAAAGACTTTTGGTTTTTATAAAGGAGAAACGGAAATAACCGTACTCAATATTTTAAAAGAAATTTCCAGTTTGATTTCACCTTCTCTCGATACAGTTATCACCAATTTAAGCTGCGAAAACAGTATTGTTTTAATTAAAGGCGAGGCAAAAAAGATTGATGATATTTTCGCAGTTAAAAATGAGCTTTTGAAATCCAGATATTTTAAGGACGTAACCATGGGCTCGACCAGCCTGGCCAAAGACGGCGGCAAAGTTGATTTCGATTTAAGGATAGAACTTAAATGATCAAAACATTAATCACAAATGAGCTTTTAAAATCCAAATATTTTAAGAATCCGACCATGGGCTCGACGAGCCTGGCCAAAGACGGCGGCAAAGTTGATTCAGATTTAAGGGATAGAACTTAAATGATCAAAACATTCTGGGAAAAATTAGACGCTAAACAGCGAAAACTAGCAGCCGGCGCGGCAATATTAGTTTTGATTGCCTTGATTCTGGAAATCGCCGTTTTCCCTTTCTGGGCGGCTAAAGTAAAACTTACAAAAACAATACAGGTCAATCAAAAAAAACTAAACGAAATGAGTAAACTCGATGCCGAGTTTACTTTGCAGGAAGCGGCAATGGCGAGGATAAAAAGTGCCCTGTCCGCGCGCAGCGCTGATTTTACTTTATTTGCTTATCTGGAAAAAAAAGCAACGCAGGCGAATGTCCGGGGAAGAATCAAACAAATGAATTCTTCAAAAGGGATACAATCAATTTCTTTGGAAGAATCGTTAATTGACATGAAACTGGAAAAAATTACCATCAAGCAGCTTACCGACTTTTTATATTTTGCCGAATCACCGGCAGACTTAGTGAAAATTAAAAAGATTACCATCAGCAAAATGAAAGAAAGTCCGGAATACTTAAGCGCGCAGTTACAAATATCTTCTTTTCAGACACTGAATCAGCAGAGGGAAAAATAGCAAGATGAGCATCCTGAAAAAAAAGGCCTTATGGTTTACACTCTACGGGATATTTATTACCGTAGTATTTTTATATCTGCTTTTCCCATCGGATATTGTCAAGAGCAGGCTGGAGAATGCTGTCAATTCGCCGGATTTTATTTTGAAGATGGAAAAATTGCGGCCATCCCTGCCTTTGGGGTTAAAATTGAAAAATATAACCATAAGTTCAGCATCATCGACCAATATTCCCTTTCAAGGCGATTTGCTCGATGTGCAGTTAAATCCATTGAGCTTTTTTCAAAAGCATACCTATCTAGGACTCAGCGGCAGGGCTTACGGCGGCGATTTTGATGGACGCGTTGGCCTGGCTTCTCTGTCTCAAATTTATCCGCCAATGGAAGGAAAACTAAAATTTAAAAATATTGATCTGGCCAGAGACTCTTTAATTAAAACCATTCTGGGAAGAGAAATTACAGGAAAAGCAAGCGGCGCCTGGACATATATTTCTACTGGCGAAGTTAGTAAAAATTCTTCCGGAACAATCGCGCTTTTTTTAACCAGGGGAACTTATCCTTTAGCCGAACCATTTCTAGGATTAAATCGGATTGAGTTTGATCGCGGTGAAATGCAAGCTCAATTTAAAAATGGCATCATAAAGATGGAAAAACTGGAAATATTTGGTTCGCAAATAAACTATTTCTTAAAAGGTGAAATAACGATTGCTGACGATTTTAAATTGAGCCAGCTTAATTTAAACGGCGTGATAGAAATACTGGGACCCAACAAAGCTAAAATGAATGTCACTATCGGCGGAACATTGACCAATCCGATATTCCGCTATATTTAAATGGTAAAGAGTATGTGGCTTAAAATAACACAACTTATAAAAGAATGGTTTAACCGGATAAAGAATATCAGCGCCATTCCGGCAATTAATATTACTTTATTGCGGCCATTTTTAATTTTACTGGCGATAACAATATTGTCTTACGAGGCAATCGATCTTTTTTATAAAATTATCAGCTTTCCCCTGACGAATCAGACTGCAACTTCTAAAAATAATATTTCTTCGTCCGGCACTACAGATAATTTCCAACATAATCAACTTGAGGATTATGGAATCATCACCGAGCGTAATCTTTTCCTTACCACTTTGAAAGCCGTAAGTGATAAGCAGTCGGAAGGAGGACTTTTCGATTCCAATCAGAGAATTACGGACTTTGATTTGAAAGGAACTGTAGCCTGTAATTCCTCTTTTGGTTTTATTTTTATCGAAGAACGCGACACTCATAAACAGAAATTATACCGGCTGGGGGACAATATCGGCTCGGCCAAGCTGATCAAAATAACTCGTAATACGGCAATATTGAGGAGTGAAGGCCGGGACATAACATTAAAGATAAAAGCAACGCTGGAAGGTCCTTTGCTTCCCAATTCACCGGACAATGCCACTCCCAGAAGTATGACCTTGAGCAAAAAAACAGTAAATGAAAATTTAAGTGATTTGAAGTCCATCATGAGTCAGGCTGTTGTGCGTCCCTTTTTAAACGAAGGTGTCCAGGAAGGATTGATTATTTCCAATATTGCGCCCAACAGCCTTTACGAAAAGATGGGGTTGCAAAATGGCGATATAATAATAGATATAAATAACAAGCGTATGCAAAGCGCTGATAATTTACTGCAGACGGTAAACTTAATGCAGTCAGGCAGCAGCATCGCTGTGAATGTTAAGAGAAACGGCAAAATCGAAACTATCAATTATTCTTTTAACTGATCGGAGCAGAGGAATGTACTCATTATGTATGCCACTTATTTTGGTTTAAAAGAAAATCCTTTCAGCTTATCACCGGAACCGCGATACTTGTTCCTGAGCGAGCAACATCGCGACGCCTTGAATTGCCTTATCTATGGCATTAAAGAAAAAAAGGGGTTCATTTTAATCTCCGGTGATATCGGTACCGGAAAAACTACAATTTGCCGCAGTTTGATCAACTTGTTGGATGATTCCGTGGAAACGGCGCTGATTTTTAACACAGCCATTTCCGATCTTGATTTGCTGGAAACGGTGATTGGAGAATACGGCATCGCCATCGTAAGCGGGTCAAAAACTAAAAAGAATTATATTGACGTTTTGAATGACTTTCTGCTTAGGAATTTTGCCGCCGGAAAAACAGCGGTGCTTGTGATTGACGAAGCACAGAACCTGTCGTATGGCGTTCTCGAACAAATACGAATGCTTTCGAATCTGGAAACCGAAACAGAAAAGCTCATTCAGATAATTTTAATCGGCCAGCCGGAATTGTCCAATACATTAATGCTGCCCGCTCTGCGGCAGTTAAACGAAAGAATCACGGTAAGATATGATCTGAAGCCTTTGTCGTCGCCGGAAGTGCGCGAATATATACAGCACCGCCTGATGGTCGCGCAGGGTCCCGGCTCGCTTCAATTTACCAAAGGAGCATTTAATCTTATCTATACTTTTACAGAAGGCATCCCCCGCCGGATTAACGCCCTTTGCGACAGGGCATTATTGATTGCCTATACAAAAAATATCAGCAAAATCGATCGCAAAATTATCAAGCTGGCTGTTCATGATATCGGCATTAATTATTTCCAAAAAACAATGAGCAGCGGCAGAAAAATATGGTCGCGTCTGACAACTTAGCTGACAATGTAAGTCCTTGACCAAAGGAATATTATGAGCTACATAAATGAAGCATTACGTAAGGTGCAAAAAGAGAAAGAATCACGCTATGTAGCCTATAAACATATTGTGTCGGCAGACGGAAAAAAACTTGAACAGCCAAAAAGATGGCTTTCACTAATGGGGATATCGATAGTTTTCTTCTTTGCCGCGGGAATTATTGTTCTGCTATATTGGTCTGAAGATAAAAAGATGCCGGTAATACAAAGGATAAGCGCGCCTCCTGTGGTGGCATCAGCTGTTGTTGCCGGACATAAGCCGGAGGGCAACACAAAAGTTGAGCTTACGCCGCAGGAAACAACCGCACCGGTTATAACTAAGCAGGAGACTGCCAAATCGAAAGCTCTTTTCGCGCAAGCCCTTGATCGGCAACGTAAAGGGAAACTAGAAGAAGCCAAATTACTTTATCGAAAAGTGGTCAAATTTGATCAATATAACGTAAACGCATTTAATAATCTTGGTGTGATCTACATGAGTGAAAAAAATTACAAACGCGCAATTATGCGTTTTCATGACGCGCTCAATATAAAACATGATTACACCGACGCTCATTATAATCTAGCCTGTCTTTACGCGCAAAAAAATGATGTGTCCCAGAGCCTGTTTTATCTAAAGAATGCAATTGAGTTTAACCCGAAAGTAAGAAAATGGGCTAAAAATGACGGCGATCTTAAGGCTCTGGCTAATTTACCTGAATTTAATAAACTTTTGGAGAAACAACAAAATTAACATGAAAACCATGCATCCTTTTATTTGTGAAACTCCAATTCCAAAAGCGAAGCGTATTGGAATTGGTAAGTTGAACAATCCCGCGAAGCGGAGGGTACAATACCCCGCAGCTTGCTGTGAGGGGTTCATACCCGTGATTATAAGACCGGGCATGTTCTCAGGCTGCATAATCGCGCTGATAATTTTGCTTTGTGCCGTAGGACCGGCATTTTCGGCTCGTATTGCCGGTACTGACGAAAATGTTAACACAATAACTACACCTGCGCAGAGCAAGGATGCCGTGCCGAAGGATAGTCCGGAAATAAAAGCGACTAATCCAGGGACATCAACAGAAGTTAAAACAGAAAATGTAATACAAAAGCCCAAAGAGATTAGGGCAGAGAAACTGCCGGCCCATCCCGCGAAAAAAGAAACCTCTAAAAAATATGTAACCCTTGATTTCGACAATGTCGATATAAGCGTGCTGGTAAAGTTTGTCAGTGAACTTACCGGAAAAAATTTCATCATTGACGATAAAGTTAAAGGCAAGGTCACCATCATATCTCCTAAAAAAATTCCCTTGGAAAATGTCTATAAAGTCTTTCTGTCTGTTCTGGAAGTTAACGGGTTTACCGTCGTCCCCGCAGGGAATATGATTAAGATCATTCCCTCGGCTTTAGCGCGGGAAAAGGGCATGGAGACAAGGCTGAAAAATGAAATTGTCAGCCCGGAAGACCGTATGGTCACTCAAATAGTTACCTTGGAACGCGCCAACCCCGATGAAATAAAACGTGTTTTGGATCCGATTATTTCCAAGTCCAGCTCGGTGCTTTCTTATCCTCCGGCGGGTATTTTGGTAATTACAGACTATCTGTCCAACATCAAACGACTGCAGGAAATCATATTCGCCCTTGATATTGAAGGGGCTGGGGATCAGATATCCTATATTCCGCTCACTAACGCTTCCGCCTCGGAAGTGGTGAAATCTTTGACAACGATTTTTCAACAGCGCCGCCCCAATGCAGCGGTCATCAAAGTCGTCCCGGATTCCCGGACTAACTCAATTATAATTCTGGCCAGCGGCGCGGATACGGAAAGTGTGCGCAAACTTGTTGCATTTATGGATAAAGACGTACCCCGCGGCGAATCCAATATTCAGGTTTACCGCCTGCAAAACAGCAATGCCGAAGATTTGGCAAAAGTTCTTAACAGTATTGTCAAAGATAGCGGCTCTGCAGCAGCAGCTGCTGGCGGCGCGGCTGCAACTCAAAAAGTGCTTGCTCCGGTGGTCTCGAAAAATGTCCAGATCGTCCCGGATAAGGCAACCAATACACTGGTGGTTATGGCTGAGCGGGAAGATTATAAGATTCTCGAAAGTATTATCAAACAGCTCGATGTTCCGCGGCCCATGGTTTACATTGAGGCCTTAATTATGGAAGTCAACGCCACTAAAGCTTTTAATCTGGGTGTTGAATGGCGCGGTATGAGAGGTACGGGTGACGTCCTTGGTGCAGGTACAGCCGGCAATACGGCGGCGTTTATCGGTTCCGGAGGAGCCGGCAGCACTACCAACCCCGGCGGCTACAATATCCTCGATGGTTTAACTACGGTAAATTCGGATGGAACTATTTCGGCTGCTTTCCCGGGTGGTTTTTCCATGGGTATCGTCGGCAGCGGCATTACCATTGGCGGCGTTACCTTTCCTAGCATCGGAGCCGTCATTCAGGCATACAAGACGGATCAGGAAGTCTCCATTTTATCCACCCCCCAGATCATGACATTGGATAATGAAGAGGCGGAAATAAATGTGGGCGAAAATGTTCCCTACATAACCTCACAGCAGAGTTCTTCAACGACAACGACAACCTCCCTGTCCCCGCTCAACTACAACAGCTATGAATACCGGGATGTCGGCGTGATCTTGAATATCACACCGCATATCAACGAAGATAATTTTATCCGCCTGAAAATATCGCAGCAGGTAACCAAACTTACATCCGCCGCCACTTCCACAACACCGACAACTTTAAAAAGAACCGCAAAAACTACGGTAGTGGTCAAGGATAATGAAACAGTTGTTATCGGCGGCCTGGTGGGGGACAGTACGGAGAACGATACATATAAAGTGCCGCTGCTGGGCGATATTCCTATTCTGGGCTGGCTTTTTAAAACACATTCCACTTCCCGGGAAAAAACAAATCTGTATGTCTTTTTGACGCCGCATATCGTCCGCACCCAGAAGGATGCCGCCGGTCTTTATCAGGAAAAAAGAGAAACAATGGGCGAAGTGGTGGAGGGAATCATCAAGTTGAATGAAAAAAAATCAGAGCTGAAGTCTCCCTCTGCACCTGCTCCTGCCGAAAACAAAACACCGGCTAAACCTTAAGCTATAGGCTCTGATCCCTTATGTCTAAAATCCATACAGCCTTAAAAGCATCCGCAGGCACAGTCCATAGTTCTTCCACTCCCCGGGATATGGCTCTTTCTTCCTTGGATAAAAAATTAATTGCCGCCGGAATCGCCCCGGAAGTTATTTCCGAAGCGCACAGTATGAAGGGAAACAACGGCAGCGGATTCATTGATGGGCTTATTCGAAAAAAAGCCCTTGATGAAATCCAATTATTAAAAATATTGGCCCAACACTTCAGACTGGATTTCCGGTCGGAATTACCGATGGAGAGCATCAATATTGATTTCACACAAAATGTCTCCATTCAATACTTAAAAAAATATAAGATTGTTCCGCTTATAACCTCTCAGGGTTCGGCAATCGCCATAAACGATCCCACAAATTTTCAGCCTGTTGATGACCTGCGGCGGCTTCTGCAGAGTCCGGATCTGCCGGTTATTCTTTCCTCACAGGACGCGATCATAGCGGCAATTAATATGGCTTACGATATGAGCCGCGCTTCAGCCAAGGACTATTTCGAAGAAATGAATGAATCATCTACTGATGATCTTATTTCGAAAATTGATGAAACAACCGATTTACTCGATGAAACCAGTGACGCACCGATTATCAAATTGGTTAATTTGCTTGTTTCCGGAGCGATTAAAGACCGCGCCAGTGATATTCACGTCGAGCCTTATTCCGGCAATCTCAAAATCCGCTACCGCATTGACGGCATCTTATATGATACTTTGAACTTACCACATCGAATTCAATCTCCTCTTGTTTCCCGTATTAAAATCATGGCCAAACTAAACATCGCGGAAAAACGGTTGCCTCAGGACGGACGCATTGAAATAAAAATAGCCGACCGCCTTGTTGATATTCGTGTATCGGTGATTCCCACAGCTTTCGGGGAAAGAGTTGTGTTACGCTTATTGGACAAAACTGCTAATATCCTAAAACTTTCCGATTTGGGCATGCATGATCAACGGATCAAACTGCTCAATCGCCTGATCAAATCTCCTTATGGAATAATTTTGGTAACAGGTCCCACAGGCAGCGGCAAAACAACAACATTATATGCGGCTCTTTCCACAATCAATCATCCGGAAATAAACATCATCACCATAGAAGACCCTATCGAGTATCAAATGGACGGCGTCGGACAAATTCAGGTTAATCCAAAGATTGATCTGACTTTTGCCACAGGCCTCCGTTCTATTGTCCGCCAGGACCCTGACGTTATCCTGATCGGTGAAATCCGTGACCGGGAAACCGCGGAAATCGCCATTCAATCATCCCTCACCGGCCATCTTGTGTTTTCCACGCTGCACACCAATGACGCAGCGAGCGCCGTCACGCGATTAATTGATATGGGCATAGAACCGTTTTTAGTTACCTCGTCGATTATCGCGATAATAGCACAGCGCCTTGTGCGCATGCTCTGTCCACACTGTAAAGAAGTTTACGTGCCGGATGAAGAAACTCTGGCCAATCTTGGATTGGGCCGGTCGGTATTGCAGAATAATATTTTTTACCGGAAAAAAGGCTGTAACCTATGCATGCAGACGGGCTTCCGGGGACGAACAGCCATTTTTGAGATCATGATTGTTGATGACGAAATCAAAAGGCTTGTTTTAAAAACATCAGATGCCAATCAAATTAATGAACTCGCTCTAAAACGTGGCATGATCACTTTACAGAAAGACGGTATTGATAAAGTGCTGGCCGGCATAACGACTACGGAAGAAGTGTTGCGGGTAACCAGATCGCTTAATCGCGCAGATGATATTGTGCTCGAAGCTTAATCACAGATATTAGTGGAGCACCCTCCAGCAGGAGCCGGAGGCTCCCTACAATAACGCGACCTCCCGCGGCTGGTGCTGCGAGATTGAATGTGAAGAATGTAAATCTATGGCCAATCCAGAATCAAAGATGATTGAATTTTACAAAATGAGCGGCAGCGGCAATGATTTCATCATTATTGATAACCGCGATTTGTCTTTGAATGTGGGCAATTTGCCCGCGTTTGCCCGCAAAGTATGTGCACGCAAAATTTCCGTAGGCGCCGATGGATTGTTTCTCATTGAACCTTCAGAGACGGTCAATTTCAAATGGCAGTTTTTCAACTCTGATGGCTCGATCGGGGAAATGTGCGGCAACGGCAGCCGCTGTGTGGCGCGCTATGCTTATCTGAAAGGCATTGCTCCAAAGAAAATGTCTTTCGAAACACTTGCCGGTATTATTTCCGCCGAAGTAAATGATGATGTTGTAAAAGTCCGGTTGACTGATCCGTCACCTCTGAGGATAGCCCAAACAATTATGCTCAATGATCAGGAATGTATTCTGGACTGCATCGATACCGGCGTGCCACACGCCGTTGCATTTGTAGATTCCGTTGAGACTTGTGCCGTTGTCGGGACAGGAAGGCAAATCCGCAATCACGAACATTTCGCGCCCCGGGGCGCCAATGCTGATTTTGCCGAAGTGCTTAACCATCATAAAATGAAAGTGCGAACCTATGAACGTGGTGTCGAGGATGAAACGCTCGCTTGCGGCACAGGGGTAGTGGCGTCCGTGCTGGCCGCCGCCGGGCGCGGTCTAGTGGAAACGCCTGTCGATGTGACCGTCCACAGCGGCGAAACATTGCGCATTTATTTTACGCGCCAGGATGATGATTTTTGCAAAATTTATCTTGAAGGTAAAGTAAAAATAATTTATCAAGGATTGCTTTTTGAAGAAGCTTATAAATGAGTGGAGCCACCTCCGGCAGGAGCCGGAGGCTCCTACAATAACGCGACCTCCCGCTGGTTTTACCGCATTACTCTCCCGGCTGAAGCCGGGGTATTCCAAACCGCGGGATTAACACTAATTAATTCTAGAGGAAATTGATCTTGCAAATAGCCGAACGATTAACAAAGATACCGCCATACCTGTTCATGGAATTGAGAAAAAAAATCAATAAAGCCAAAGCCGACGGAATAGATGTTATTTCCCTGGCTATCGGTGATCCTATAGAGGCAACGCCGGATTCGATCATTGACGAGCTTTGCGCCACAGCGCGTGAACCTTTAAATCATCGTTATCCCACGGATGAAGAAAAGGGCATGCTCTCTTTTCGCCGGGAAGTGGCAAAGTGGTATGAGACACGCTATGGTGTTATTCTTAATCCGGAAAATGAAATTCTGGGACTTATCGGCTCAAAAGAAGGCTGTCATCATTTTATTCTGGCGCGAGTCAATCCCGGCGATACGGTTTTAATGACCGATCCCGGTTATCCCGCCTACCGCGCAAGCATCCTGATGGGCGGCGGCGTTCCGTATAATGTTCCCATACTGCCGCAAAATAACTACCTGCCGGTGTTCGAAGATATCCCGGCGGACGTCGCCAAAAAAGCAACCGCCATGTTCCTCAATTATCCGAATAATCCGACCGGCGCCTGCGCAACTTTGGAGTTTTTAAATAAACTTGTTGATTTCGCCCGTAATTACGACATTGCCATTTGTTACGATAATCCCTACAGCGAAATAGTCTTTGCCGGTCAAAAGCGCTTAAGTTTCCTGATGGCGCAAGGCGCTAAAGATGTCGGCATCGAACTTAACTCTCTTTCCAAACCATTTAATATGTGCGGGTGGCGGCTGGGCATGGCCTGCGGCAATCAGGAACTCATCGCCGCAATCAGCAAGGTCAAAGAAAACACGGATTCGGGAATTTTTAATGCCGTGCAATTTGCCGGAATTCAAGCATTGAAAAATGAAGCTGGATTTATCGAAGAAATGCTGGCCTTGTATGGAAAACGCCGCGAGCTGGTGCTCAAAACATTGAAAAAAATCGGCATTGATTTCAATCCGCCGCGAGGGACGTTTTACCTGTGGGTGCCGGTTCCTAAAGGGATGACTTCGCTGGAATTTACCAACCGTTTATTTGACAAGACTGCCGTCGTTGTTGCTGCAGGCACAGCTTACGGCAAATACGGCGAGGGCTTTGTGCGCATATCGCTGACGGTGCCTGATGATAGATTAAAAGAAGCGATGGAACGAATAGAAAAAGAATTCGCCTGATAATACTGTCAAAGGTCTGGATGCTGCGTTGCGCTGCATCTCTCGTCATTGCGGCGGACGTAAAAGTACGCCTCATTCCTCGCGATTTGCGCGCCTTGCCTTCAGAGCCTTTTACAGCATTATCAAAATACTGGTATGGGGTCCCCAGATTTCTGGGTTTAAATTATGGAGGTTAAGATGCGATACTTATCGATAGTTTTAATAATATCAATTATAATTATTGGATGTCGTAATGCAGAGACTTCTTTTAACAATGATTATCAAATCGTAACCTCAACTGATGGCTGTGTTTATCGTTTGAATAAAAGAACTGGAGATATGATGATTATTACTCATGGAGTAATGCACAAAGTATCTCAGTCTGAGCAGACACTTTTAGTAGTTCATGAATTATATAAGACTGAGGAAGGTAAAGTTATTCAATATGAAGGAAAAGGTAACTTTGTTCCTTACATAAACAAAATCGTTCTCGATCGTGACGCTATTGATGCAGAACTTGCTAAGAGAAATAGAAGTGAAGGGGCTGTTCCTAAACGTTTACCTGGAGAAACGATACCTGAGTATAAGAAACGGATAGATCCATTAGGGATTAGATGATGGCTCGAATTCGCGTATCTGACGATAAAGAATTTTCATTACTCCTGACTACTTTAAGTTCAGATATTGGCTGGTCGCAATTTCACTATAAACTTCTGCGCGACCTTCAAAATGCAAGGGATTCTTATCCAGAAGTATTTAACGAAACGCGGACATTCTGGTATCTTACGTTTCAAGCTCATGAAACTGCGACACTCTATAGGTTAAACCGAGTATTTGATCAAGAAAAAGAAGCATTGAGCCTTGTCAACTGGCTTATGACTATCAAAACACATTTGTATCTCTTTGATGAAGCAAATTTTCGGCAAAGGCTTCAAGGAAATGAATTTGTTGACAGCCTAGCTAGATCATTCAGGAAACCGGATGAACATGAACTTAATCAAGACATTAAGTTAGTTTGGACGAAGGATAAAAGCAATAAAAAAGTTGATCCTATAGTAAAGAAATATGTAGATATAAGGAATAAATACTTAGCTCATGTTGACCCATCTTTTTTATTGCCATCGTGTGGGATTCAACCGCTGGCCGATTTGACATGGGATGACATAGAACATATGCTAAATTTGGCAAGCAAACTACTAAACAAATACAGCTCACTTTTTTCGGCAAATTTATATTCAGGTACTATCATTGGACATGATGATTACAAATACATTATAGAAACAATCAATATGAGAATTATGTCTTATAAGGCGGTCATTGATGCTGAGACAAAAAAATACTTGAACAAATAGGTGTTGGAAACCCGGAGTCATTATGCGCATCTTTAAAAAAATAACTATCATAAAATAAAAGAAAGAGAGTTTTTATGGAAATGGGTATTCTTGGCCTTCCCCAGAGCGGGAAGAGCACATTGTTTGAAATCATGACCGGCGTGAAAAGCGGCCAGTTGCACAACGAAACGGTTGTACGCGGCCAGGCTTCCGTGCCGGATGAGCGTTTTGACAAGCTCGTCGAGATATACAAGCCGGTAAAAGTATCTCCGGCCAAAGTCCCTTTTGTGGATGTCCACGCCGTGGGCGAACATCCCTGGGAAGCCATTCGGCAAAACTTAAGCGGCACGGATGGGATTCTGCACGTTGTTGACGGCTTTTCTCTACCTGATGTTCAATTGAGCATTGAAGCTTATCGCAAGCTTGAAGACGAACTCATCCTTTCCGATTTATTAATCATTGAAAAAAAACTGGAGCGCTTGACCAAAACATCCAAGAAAGCCCTCACGACGCAGGATATGGCGCAAAACGACCTTCTGCCCAAATTACAAAAATGTCTGGAAGCGGGAAAGCCCTTACGCAAAGCGGGTCTCACGACTGCAGAAGTTTTTACAATGCGGAGTTTTTCTTTCTGGAGCATTAAGCCGGAACTGGTCGTGGTCAACTTGGCCGAAGATAATCTTTCGTTTGCCGATGCTTTTGCTAAAGAGACAAAATTAGAAGAACCCGTTTTGGGGATTTGCTGCAAGATAGAGGCGGAGATGGCCGGACTGGATGCGGCCGATCAAAAAGAATTTTTGGATTCAATGGGTATTGCCGAACCGGCTTTTGGCCTGATTATCCGCGCGGCTTTTTCTCTTTTAGGGCGCATGTCCTTTTTTACTGTCGGTGAGGATGAAGTGAAGGCCTGGGTTATTCCTCTGGAGACCAAAGCGCCCAAAGCCGCCGGAGCCATTCACAACGATTTTGAACGAGGCTTTATCAAAGCCGAAATCATGCACTATGATGATTTTATCGCGCATAGCGGCTCTGTAGCTCAAGTTAAATCAGCCGGCCGCCTGCGTCTGGAAGGCAAGGAATACATCGTCCAGGACGGCGATATTATCACCTTCCGCTTCAATGTCTGATTCCACTTCTAAAGGAAGTTTTCGCCATGTTGTCGAAAATTCTCGGCAAGGTAAGATCCTATTTATTGTTGAAACTCCAATTCCGAAAGTGCAGCGTAGCGGAATTGGTAAGTTGAACAATCCCGCGAAGCGGAGGGTTTCATACCCGTGATTATGCGCTCTCCTTATGGGAATGCGTTTCCGATCAAAGCGTTATTTTTGTTGGCGTCGTTGTCGGCTTCCTCAACGTATTATTGCACTCGCCGCTTAAGTAAACCTTCTTTTTTTTCAGCTGTTTTATGATCCTTTCCGATACTTCAACGTTTCATCAGTTTCTTCTAATATAAAACTGATCTGCCCCTGCAGGCTGAACAGTAATCAGCGTCTAGCATATGCTCGTTGTCCGCTCCCCATTCTATCAACTACTTTTTAAGAACCAGCAGGGTGTAGCTTTTCTCCTGAAATAATTTCAGACAGGCATCCACGACATCTGCATCATAAAGGATGCCCTTGTTCC
>PLGI01000084.1:0-270 GCA_003139775.1 Syntrophaceae bacterium
ATAAAATGAAAGATAAATAATTGCATCTTATGAAAATGACATATGGATAGATGCGACTCTTGATATACTAACAATTGGTTGCTTTGCATGGGCGGTAGTTAAACTGCTTACCATTGGTTAATGGGTTATCCCAAAATCATTATGAAAAAGAATACTCTTGAGAAAAAGTCATTATCGCAATGTAATAAATGCAATCAATTGTGTTGCAGATATATTACTGAAAAAACATCTGCTCCTCGTACAATCCACGACTTTGACGGTTTATTGTGG
>PLGI01000084.1:371-48154 GCA_003139775.1 Syntrophaceae bacterium
AAATGAATAGTGCTATTATGATAATCAACACATCAGCAAAAGCGAACTTCGGAAATTAATCGTTGGGCAACATCATACTGATACATTGGGAGAGGAAATGCCATGAAACAGAAAGGAATCACACTTGTCTTGAGCATAATCGTTTTAACATGTTTAGCGATTCTGTCGCTACAGTCCGCAAGGGCACAGGAAACAGCCCCGACTGATAAAACAGGTATCGTATTGCGAACCTATGGTCCTGGTGGCCCTGCTCCGGCAATGCGCGAAGCCGCGAAGGTATTCGGAGAAAGGAAAGGGATTAAGGTTGAAATCACCGCTGGTCCCACACCGACCTGGAAAGATCAAGCGATGAAAGATGCCGATTTAATCTTTAGTGGCTCCGAGTATATGATGACCGACTTTGCGCAGAAAGACCTTCCTGGGCTGATCGACAAATCAACGATCCGCACGCTGTATCTGCGTCCATCGGCAATTCTCGTCCGCCCCGGCAATCCCAAGGGTATCAAAGGCATCAGAGATATTGCCAAGCCGGGTGTTCGGATTCTTGTAGTTCAGGGTGCCGGGCAGGTTGGCATGTGGGAGGATGTCTCTGGACGAACGGGGAATGTCAAACTCGTAGATGGGGTGCGTCGTAACATCGGCTTCTTCGCAGCAAACAGTGCTGAGGCCAAAAAAATCTGGGCTAGTGATCTTACCTATGATGTTTGGCTCATTTGGACCATTTGGCAAAAAGAGAGTCCCGCCTCTGCCGACCTAATTAACATCGAACCAGAGAACACAATTTATCGCTCGTGCGGCATCGCAATTACAAATCGTTCAGAGAGAAAGGTATTGGGAAAGGAGTTTTCAGATTTCCTTCAGTCTACTGCCGGACAAGCAATCTTCGTAAAATGGGGCTGGATGGCGCCATAGACTGAGCGGTTCCGCCGCCCCCAGTCTATAATAGATACTAAATTGCCCAACGACAAACACTCGCGTAACACTTTGCGGTCAAAATTTCTTTGACGCACGATATTTTTCTTTACGTGGTCCTATCTTAAAAATGGAAATATTTATTTTGACAAATATAAAAATATATATTATATAGTATATAAATATACTAACTCATATACACAAGCGCCGATAGTAATGAAAAAGCATATAAAAAGATATTTAAAGAACATCTAAGAAATCGATAATTTGAGGAGGATAAATGGAAATTCTTAAGCTTCAAGCTGACATCTGTAAAATATTCGCCAATTATAAACGCCTGGGAATTATTAATTTGCTGAAGGATTCAGAAATGTCTAACAGCGAATTAATGAAAAAGACCGGACTGAGCAAGGTTAGTATGTCTCAGCACATAAATGTTTTAAAGTCGAAGAGTGTAATTTTAGTACGGCGTGAAGGCGTCCAGTTATATTACCGGATAGCCAATCCAAAAATTATTCAAGCATGCGGCCTAATGAGGGAGGTATTGGTGGAACAACTTCTGGAAAAAGGAAAGACTGCTTCGAGGCTGGTTAAGGCCTCAAATAAAAAATAATAAGTTCAATGGAAAGGATGTCGGCCAAACAACCAATTAATTATTGTAATTCCTGATCAGTTTATTCCGGCCGCTTAATCGAATCAAGAAACTATTTTTGGCTACTGTCCATTTATAAAGCAATAAATATTTAGCTAAAAAAAGTTGGAGAAAGGAGGATCAACGTTATTTATTAAAGTGATTTGGCAAAGGGAGGAAGAAGATATTTACAATAACCGGAAATATAAGGAGAAGTTATGAAAAAAAATATTGTATTTTCTTTTGTGGGAATTGTTGCAACGATGCTTATCGCTGCCAATGCTAACGCAACTAACGGCATGCGTATGATCGGCTTTGGTCCCGTGCAGGATTCCATGGGCGGAGTAAGTGTGGGCCTTACGCTGGATGCCGCATCAATACTGACCAATCCGGCCGGCATGAGCGATTTGCCTGGGCGGATAGATTTTGGCGCCTCATATTTCAAGCCTTCTGTTGACTATAAGGCAACCGGGGGGGCGAATGGAGCCACAATTGATTCGGATAGGGAAGGGTCGCCTGTTCCTGCCTTCGGCTTGATCATACCCCTTGGTGATAAATTTAAATTTGGAGTAGGTGCATACGGTGTGGCCGGTATGGGTATTGATTATCCTGCAAATCTTTATGGTAGCACCACCTATACATCGTATTCACAGATGCGCTTTGCGCCGGCTCTTTCCTATAAAATTAACGATATAGTGTCCGTCGGGGTTGCAGTCAACATTATGTACGCGACGATGGAATTCAATGTTGCCAGCGCTGCGGACCAGCTGCCACATATGGGCGCATCGTCTTTTGGTTACGGGGCCACGATCGGTGTATTGGTGAAACCGGTAGATTTTCTTCAGATTGGATTGGCCTACGAGACAAAAAGCTATTTTCAGGATTTTGCTTTTAACACAACTGCCGGTGTAGATAAATTAGAATTTGATCAGCCCCAGGTGGCGACAATAGGTTTAGGTATAAAACCCATCAAAGATTTATCCATTGGTTTTGATGTCGAATGGATAAACTGGTCAGATACTAATGGGCAAAACCTGCCCAAATACACGGCCAACGCCAGTGGAGCCATGCCCTGGAATATGGATTGGAGCGACCAGTTCGTCTACAAACTAGGCGTTCAGTACACAGTTAATCAGATGGTGGTATTACGAGCCGGTTACAACTATGGCAAAATGCCACTCGATAGCAACCGAGCATTCGAAAATATAGCTTTCCCCGCTGTTTCCGAGCAACATTTTACCGCAGGCGTTGGAATTAATTTAACCAAGCAATTCACGCTTAATATCGGTGGCATGTATTCACCAATGGTAAATATTAGCGGGTCTAATCCGGCACAGCATATAAGCTCATATGACACAGAGATGTCACAGTACTCCATTGATATGGGTATTGCCTACACTTTCTAAATTTATTTAATTGGCACGGCAGATAATCTCTGTCGTGCTAATTAACTTGAAATCTTGTTTGTGAAGGTCGACATATAAAGAGTTTTTATGATCCGGCAAATTTGCTGGAAACAGGAGGTTATTCATGAACCAGCAGACGAAAGAATATCTGGAAGGGCAATTCGGCAATCGCGTTAATTTTGATGAAATGGAGCGCGTATTATACAGTCATGATATAGCGGCAATACCTTCTCTCATTGCTCCGCTCATTGGCAAAACCGTTCCCGACGCGATTGTTCAGCCCCAAAGCGAAGAAGAACTGGTCCATCTCATTAACTGGGCCAGACAAAATAGTATCGCTCTTACGCCGCGGGCGAAAGCTTCTTCCGGATATGGCGGAGTACTGCCCATTAAGAAAGGGATCGTCGTTGATTTCTTCCGTCTGAACAAAATTATATCCATAGATAAGCAAGCGCAAACAGTTACCTGTCAGGCCGGTGTTGTCTGGGAAAAAGTTGATGCCGCGCTGAATAAAGAGGGGTTTACGGTAAATCTATATCCGTCCAGTTACCCCGGCTCTACTGTCGGCGGATGGCTGGCGCAGGGTGGTGCGGGCTTCGGCTCCTATCAATACGGCTGGTTTCGGGAAAATGTGGTTTCTGCCCGCGTAGCGCTGCCCGATGGTTCGGTGCGCGTCTTTACCGGCGCCGATCTGGATTTAATTGCCGATGCCGAAGGAACAACCGGTTTTATAATAGATTTAACGATGAAAGTTCAGCCTAAAGATGAACTCGAAATTATTGCCATCGGATGCCCGGAAGCACCCGCCCTCCAACAGATTGTGGAGGATATAGTAAAAGCAGAACTGCCTTTGTGGTCTCTGGTGTTCATCAATCCCCGGATGGCGGAAATGAAAAATCGGTCGCCGTTGATGGAACACAACGGTCATCCAACCGAAGAAAGAGTGCTTCTGCCTGCTTCCTATGTCGCAACGGTAGCTTTTCACAAAAAAGACGCGGCGCAAGTTATGGTTAGGCTGAAAGAAATATTGCGAAGTTGTCAGGGTGAAATATTAAGTGAGCGCATAGCCGAACATGAATGGAAAAACCGTTTTAAAATAATGGTGGTCAAACGCCTTGGTCCCAGTCTGGTTCCCGCTGAAGTTGTCATTCCTCTTTCGCGATTGGGCCACTTCATGGCAGAAGTAGAAAATAAAATCAATCAGCCTGTCGTTAAAGAAGGCACAGTCATTCGCGAGGGTAAGGACGGAATGCCTGAAGTTGTCATTCTGGGATTTATTCCAGCGGATCAGCGCAAATTCAGCTACAATTTTGTTTTCAGCCTTTCATTATCCATTATGAAAATTGCGGAAGCCAATGGTGGCCGCGCCTATTCCACCGGTTTATATTTCAAGGCTAAAGCCCAAAAAGTTTTGGGTAAAGAACGATTAGCCAGACTGAAAGCTTTTAAAAAGCAGGTTGACGAAAAGAATATTTTCAATCCCGGAAAGGTCATGGGCTACAATCTTATGGACAGCGCCGTGAGCATCGGCAATGCTTTTGAGCCGCTGATTCGGCCTTTCGGCAATTACGTTATCACGCATATTGGAGAGAGAAAAAGTTATCCCTTAACCGACATTCCTGCGGATGTTGTCTGGTACGCATACAGTTGTTCTCAATGCGGTTACTGTGTGGAGGAGTGCGATCAATTCTATGGCCGCGGCTGGGAAAGCCAGAGTCCGCGCGGCAAATGGTATTGGCTACGGGAATATCTGGAAGGACGGGCCAAGTGGACTCAGGCGCAGATTGATACTTTTTTGGTTTGCACAACCTGTGAACTCTGCAATTTGCGTTGTTCCGCCGCTCTGCCCATAGAGCCTTCCTGGATGAAGCTGCGCGGCAAGCTAATTAATAAGGAAAAGAGGATGACCTTTCCGCCGTTTGAAATGATGGCCGAAGCGCTGCGGAATGAAGGCAACATCTGGGCTGGTTACCGCAAAAACAGGACAGACTGGTTTCCGGAAGATCTTAAGGCCAAACATGGTCCCGGCCTCAAAGCTCCGGCAATGTATTTTGCCGGATGCACGGTAAGTTATGTGGAGCACGATATCGGCATGGCGACAGTAAGATTGCTCGACCGCGCCGGTGTAGATTTTACTTACGCCGGCAAACCGGAAAATTGCTGCGGCACCCCGATGCTGGTCGCCGGCAAATGGGATCTATTTGAAGATATCATGCGCAAAAACATAGAAGTTGTAAAACACACTGGTGCGGATACTGTTATTGCCTCCTGTCCGGCCTGCGATATGATGTGGCGTGTTGTTTATCCCGAATGGGCGAAGAAATTGGGCATTGATTACAACATCAAAGCCAAACACTACTCTGAAATTATAGCTGAGAAAATTAAATCAGGTGAATTTGTGTTTCCTGCAAATAATATGAAGCCGGTAAAAGTAACCTGGCATGACTCCTGTCATATCGGCAGGGCATCCGGTGTTTACGAACCGCCCCGTGATTTGATCAAGGCGATTCCTAATGTGGAATTTGTGGAAATGGAACATAACCGTGAGAAAGCCCATTGCTGCGGCAGTGTTCTGACTCTCATTAAAGATCCGCCGATAGCCGCTGAAATCGGTAAAACAAGACTCGATGAAGCGGTTGAAGTCGGCGCCGAGAAGCTGTTGGCGCTGTGTCCCTGCTGTCAGGTGCAATTACGTATTGCCGCGAAAAAGAAAAATATACCGGTGGAAGTCGTGGATTTGGCGCACCTGGCCGGAAACGCCTTGGGATATGATTTCCCTGATCCCAATCCTGATGTGCACAGCCAGTGGGGTGTTTTTGATGCCTTCATATCATTGATGTCACCGCAGGGTTTTGCCAATCTGATGGGAACAATGTGGCCGCAGTTAATCGATGCCATGCCCTTCGGTATGGGGCCGATGATGCGGGTCATGGGCAAGATTCCCGGCGCGCTCAATCTAATGAAACCAATGTTTCCCGTTCTATTTCCTATACTGTTGCCGATGATGATGCCGAAGGTAATGCCGGTAATGCTCGACAGAGTTGCCGCACAGATTGCCATGCCCGACTATATGCGTGAGCAGATGCCGGAGCTTATGCCCAAAGTTATGGATAGTCTTATGCCGCACATGATTGGTGATCTTGTGCCGCTGGTGACTCAGCCGATGATTGATTACCTGACGGGCAAGAATGTTGCTGATTAGCGAAGTGATGGTTTCTAAATTAAAGATGATAGCGAGGCGGCAAGGAGAAGGTGATGAATACGTATTGTACATGTTATCATAAATTGAGAAAGCCGACGACGTTGCCAACAAAGATAGCGCTTTGATTTAGAAATTGGATTAAACTAATTTTATTATTTACGGCCAATTATCAGAAACAATGTAAACAAACGGGTAGGCCCATAGCCAACCGCTTTTTCAACCTGAGCAGTTGCCCGATGTCGAACATCACGAAATCCTGCGCCTATAAACATTCTGTGCAATTCTTCCCGGTCAAAGCCAAAGTGGAATACACCTTCATTATCGCTGTGAAATTGGCCATCATCCAAATCCAGATCGGCAATAGCCAGTTGGCCGGATGGAAGTAAAATCGAATAAAATTGTTCTAACAAAGGAGCTATGTTTTTAATGTGATGCAATGTCATACTACTGACAATAAGATTATAGGAACCAGTCAGAACATCACCATTGTCCAGATCAATGAATTCAGCTTTTACATTGTTTAGGTTTTGTTCTTTTATCTTTGTTTTAAAAACATCCAGCATTCCTTGGGAAATATCCACACCGGTTATGGAACGGACAAGAGGCTGTAAAGAAAATGTCAACAATCCTGTGCCGCAACCGAAATCCATAATGTCAATATCAGGTGTTAAGGTTATCTCTTGAATCATGCTATGAGCTATATCCTGAGCTACTTTTACACGCCTAGGAACCTGATCCCAGCTAGCGGCTTCCTGATCGAAATTGTGCTTTTTAGTATTTATTTCATCTCCTCCTAGCTTCACTTTGATTTGCCAATCGTTGAAATTTTAAAAGGCATATATAAAGGGCAAAAACCGATCATGCTTGTTATTATAAACACAATTGCCAGAATACCCAGAATGATCGCTGCAAAACCTGTAATGCTGCCGGTTATATATAGGATAATAACGACAATGGCCAGCACTATTCTAATAATCCGATCTATCGTTCCCATGTTCTTTTTCATATGCTTCTCCTTTCTTTAACTTGATAAAATAATGTTATCTGCTTTTCTGATCGCCTTCTACCTTAGGTTTTTCTTTCTTATCCACCGGACAAGCCTGCCTTGCTCAAGTGGAGACTCCCATGCGCGGCAATAGCCACGTCTGTAAAAAAATCCACACAGCCAGGATCAAAAGTAAAATCAATATATCGTTCATTTTTTGTCTTCTTTCTTTTGTTTGAGGGAAGGCGGCAAAACCGCCTCCTCTTTTTTCGCTTAGTTCAAGTTTTTATCAATCAACGCTGCAAGTTGATTTTTAGATAACAATCCGATCTGAGTATCCTGCACTTTGCCGTTTTTAATCATAATCAATGTCGGTATGCTTTGTACGCCATATTGGGATGCCGTTGCCGGATTATCATCGACATTAACTTTGACCACGTTTATCCGATCATTGTATTGAGCCGCGAGTTCCTCAAGAATTGGGCCGATTGCCCTGCAGGGGCCGCACCAGGACGCCCAGAAATCCACCAGGGTCGGTTTTTCTTCTTTTAAGACCAATGTACTGAAATTACTATCATCCGCATGTTTCACAAATTCTGAATTACTCATTTTGTTTCTCCTTATCGATAATTTATTTTGTTTCTCTTTTACGTCTATGGTAAAAACTAATTGATTTTGGTTTCATTAATACACCCTGATATTTAATATTTCATTGATCTAAATCAACGGAGGAGAATCTTTTTTTGCATATGGATGTCACCAACCAGATAAAGGATATTGGCCTATTTCAGGGCGTTTCTTCAGAAAAAATACGCTTGCTTGCAGCACAGGCAATATACAAAAAATTTAAACCCGGCGAAATGGTTATCGGCGAGACAGATCCTATACGGTCTTTTTATGTGGTCATTTCCGGGCAGTTGAAGCTCTATAGGAGTTCAGCGGAAGGCAAGGAACAGACACTCCAACTGCTCGGTCCGGGAGATCCTTTCGGCCTGTGCACGGCATTCGCAACTGATTCCTTTCCGGCTTCCGCCATGGCCATTGAAGATGCTGCCGTCCTTTTAATTCCCGGCACAATCATGGAGTCAATAGCAAGGCAGGAACCAGCACTCTTGTTCAACATCATTCAGATATTATCACAACGCCTCAAGGATTCTATGACACTCATTGAATCACTTGCTTTAAAGGAAATTCCCGGGCGATTGGCATCTTTCCTACGTCATTCATTACCCAGGGATTCCTCAGACAAAAAGACTGCTGTGAAATTGACGATTTCACAACGGGAACTTGCCAAGATTTTGGGTGCCACACCGGAAGCCCTTTCCCGTGCCCTAAGAAAAATGGCCAAGGAAGGTATTCTCTCCACATCAGGCCGTATAATAACCATTCTGGATCACAAAGCGCTGGAACAACTGGCAGAAGGGGAATAACTAATAAAATATCTTGTTTTAAAAATATGTTTACCCATTTCCCCTGAGAAATATTCTAAACTTTGAAAGAAGCGAAAACGTTAATTGAAAAATGGCGCATGGAATACAATACGTTCAGGCCACACAGTTCTTTGAATTACCGTCCTCCAGCGCCAGAGGCGTACCTGAATTGAGAAATAAAAAATGCCTGAATCCTAACTTAACATGTGGTACAAGGATTTGGGGCAGTTCACTTGGAAGAGGAAATAATCGGGAACGGTACTAATTAATTGACACTTAGAAACTAGGGACAAAATTTTACGAATGGCAATTGAAGGTCGATGCAAGGTTTACAGTTACCGGTTATCGGTTTTCAACAGAAAAAAATAGATAGGGAATCTGACTAATGTTGTATATGATAAAGGTCTAATCTCATCAGGAGGTTTGTTATGAAGTGGACAGGTATTTATCTTATTGGTTATGTTATCTTGGTTGGCGGTCTTGTCGCCGCGCTTTGGAAAATGGGTATTCTGGCCAGAATCGGTGTGGCATGGACATTGATCGGGGTAGTGATCGCAATCGGCATTGGCATTATGCTCGCAGTCTCCAGTAGCGGCCGCAAAGATAATATCGAAATCAACCGGAAGTGAGCGATGCCCGGAAAATAGGGCGTTACCCTTAAAAAGGTTCGCAGAGGGGAAGCGGTTGCTGATGGCGAAAATCAAACCATGCGCGAGTCGTTCGACAAAGTCCAGCTGGTCAACCTGCATCTGGAACGGCTGTTTCCGGTAAAAAATGAATGATGGGAATTTCCTTTTTCCATCCAGGCCACCACAATGAAGGCCATTACCATGAAACTGCTCAAATTATTCTTATCCTTAATAATCATCAGCGCATCGGTTATTTTATGTCATCAAATTATTTCAAATTCAATTTCCAACCAAAAGAACAAAAATGATTATGCTGAACTCAATCACGTTAAATATGGTCTTCTCAGTGTTGATGAATGGAAACGGCAAATTACCGTAATTTTTGCTGAGGAGATCAATAAACTGTATTTGTCAAGGACGAATGAGCGGGATCTCCGAAAACATATCGAAGTTTTGTTGAATACACTTATTGATCAAGTCGACAAGAAAATCAGGGAAGGGAACTCAGGCTCAGCGAAGGGTCAGATCAAACAATCCTTTATAAATATTTTTATTAATCTGGAGGATATTAAAAAAGGCATTCCTGAATATGCGGGTGCCATCATTCATGAGATGACGAAATCGAAAACAGAGGGTCAGATAAAGACCATGCTGAATAAACGGCTTGAACAATATGTTAGCCAAACCTTTGATACACCGGATACATCTCAAATAAGCCGCATTCTTCTTAGGACTGATTCTAAGGATATAGAAAGTGCTAGGATCAACCTCAATAAGGCAATTTCGATTAAGCAGGACCTGATCTGGAAAGAGTCTATCGGGTTGATAATTCTGTCGGTTATCCTTTTTAGTTTGTCTGGTTTTAGCAATCAACCTTTGGCCCCCTCCCGGTATATACTCCTCGTCCTGTCTCTTATCATACTGCTGATAGCCGGCGTAACAACACCCACGATCGATCTGGAAGCAAAAATATCACAGATAAGTTTTATGTTGATGGGGCATCCCATCCATTTTGAGAATCAGGTATTGTATTTCCAAAGCAAAAGCATTCTGGATGTATTCTGGATTATGATTATTCATCACGATATTCAAATGAAATTTGTCGGGGTCTTGCTGATTACCTTCAGTATTTTTTTCCCCCTGTTAAAAATAGTCTCGTCACTGGGATATTATTACAATTATCACCGTGCAAGGGAGAACCCGGTGATCAAGTTTTTTGTCTTAAAATCCGGGAAATGGTCCATGGCTGATGTCATGGTAGTTGCCATGTTTATGACATATATTGGATTTAATGGGATTATTACCAACCAGCTCGGCCAATTAAGTTCATCAGCGCCGGAACTGGAGATATTAACTACGAATGGCACCTCCCTTCAGCCAGGGTATTACCTGTTCTTGACATATACCCTGTTGGCGTTATTTTTGTCAGGATTCCTAACCAGAAAACCTCACATCCCTCAGAAAAGCATGGAATGACCGGTCAACTTTTCCGCGGACCTGACGCCTACGGCTAAAGGCGCAGATGAGATGAAGTGAAATATATGTGGACGGAGTCAAGCCTTTGCTGGACTCATTAGCAGCTTCAGATACTAAAATTAAAATGGTAATCATCACTTCAATTCTGAATCCCTCATAAAAAGAATAATACTCTCTTGCGTCAAGTTACTAATCACGAAATATTTCACTTGACAAAAACCTCATTTAGCGTTTCCTGTTTGCAAGAGTTTGACTGAGGACTTTCAACCTCGCACAGTTCATCACTCGTTACCTCTCCAATCTCACGAATTATTTCAACACCGGGACAACCCGATGAATGATCGATCCAAGACAAAGCAGGAATTGATTCAGGAATTGGCTTCTCTGAGACAGGGGATTGCGGAAAGGGAGCACTCTGAATCAGGGCGAAAGCAGGAGGATGAGGCGCTACGGGAGAGCGAACAGCGGCTTGCCTCAATATACAACACTGTTGGGGATGTCATTTTCTGTCTGTCTGTCGAACCCGCAGGGCAATTTCGCTTCGTTTCTGTCAACTCGGCTTTTTTGAAAGTCACCGGATTGAGCCAGGAAATGGTGGTCGGTAGGAACGTGAACGAGATCATTCCCGAGCCGTCCCTAGCGATGGTTCTAGGAAAATACCGACAGACGATAGCGGAAAAGACCATCGTGCGTTGGGAAGAAATATCTGATTACCCCACTGGGCGTTTGACTGGCGTAGTCAGCATAGCGCCTGTCTTTGACGACAAAGGCACTTGTACCCATCTGGTTGGATCAGTTCACGACATCACCGAGCGCAAGCAGTTAGAGGAGGATCTGCGCCTGTCGGAAGAAAACTTCCGCCGTTCGCTGGAAAACTCGCCGCTGGGGGTGCGCATCGTGACCATAGAAGGTGAGACTATTTATGCTAACCGGGAAATTCTGGATATCTATGGCTACGACAGCATTGAGGAGTTGAAAAGAACACCCCTAAAGAACCGCTATACCCCGGAGAGCTATGCCGAGTTCTTGATCAGAAGGGATAAAAGGCGACAAAATATTGAAGCTCCGTCCGAATACGAAATAAGCATCGTAAGGAAAGACGGTGAAGTACGCCATCTCCAGGTCTTCCGCAAGAAAATATTATGGGATGGCGAAAAGCAGTTTCAGGTATTATACAACGACATCACCGAACGCAAGCTGGCAGAGGAAGTGATAAGGGAGAGTGAGTCCAAGTTCCGGACCCTTTTCGAGTCTGCCAGCGATGCTATTTTCTTGGTGGATCAGAACATCTTTATTGACTGCAACCTAAAGACCCTGGAAATGTTCGGTTGTACCAGGGAACAGATCATCGGGCAGCCTCCTTACCGGTTCTCTCCGGAAATTCAACCTGATGGAAGGAGATCCATGGAGAAAGCACAGGAGAAGATGGAGACGGCGCTCAGAGGTCAGAAGCAGTTCTTTGAATGGAAGCACAGTCGTTACGATGGGACTCTATTTGATGCAGAGGTCAGCCTGAATGCTTACAGCTCTGCCGGGAAATACTACCTTCAGGCTATTGTTCGCGATGTCACAGACCGCAAGCGGGCAGAGGAACAGCTTCATGCATCCCTTCAAGAAAAAGAGCTTCTACTCAGTGAAGTCCATCACCGGGTAAAGAACAACATGCAGGTGATATCGGGTCTTCTCGATCTTCCGGCGGCGTTAAGTGGAAATCAGGAGCGGAGAAGAATGTTCCATGAAAGCCAGAGCCGAATACACGCCATGTCACTGGTACATGAAAAACTATACGGGTCAAAGGATTTAGCAAGAATCGATCTGGCCGATTATGTGAGAACCATGTCACAGGATTTATTTCAAACGTACAAAAGCAATCTAGGAAAAATAGATCTGATCATCCAAACTGACGGCGATGTTTATGTGGATATTAACAAGGCGATCCCCTGTGGCTTGATTTTGAATGAATTGATTTCTAATGCGCTTAAACACGCTTTTCCCGGAGATATACATGGGGAATTACAAATTATCATAAGCGGAATGAAAAACACAGAAATAGAAATTATTGTCCGTGATAATGGCGTTGGCCTGCCGGACAATGTTGATATCCACCAACCCTTGTTGGTAGGGTTGTATCTGGTGAAAGGGCTGGTAAAGAATCAACTTGACGGTCAAATAGAGGTCCGGCGGGACTCCGGAACAGAAATACGGTTCAAATTTCCTTTATAATTTTAGGGAGGGGATGTAGTTATGAAAAGTATGAACAGTGATAAGATCATGGTCGTGGAAGACGAATGGATTGTTGCCGATCAGCTTTGCAATAATCTGAAAGATCTTGGGTACATGGTTTGCTCAACGGCATCCACGGGAGACGAGGCCATCAGAAAAGTGGGAGAGGATAGACCAGACCTGATCCTGATGGATATTGTTTTAAAGAGTAAAATGGACGGCATTGAAGCTGCCGACCGGATTACTTCACAGTTTGATATCCCGGTCATTTATCTGACCGCTTACACAAATCAGGAATATATCGAACGGGCAAAACAGACAAATCCTTTCGGTTATCTGGTCAAACCTTTCAAGCAGAAGGAACTGTATGCAAATATCGAGATGGCTCTCCACAAGCACAGGTTGGATAAAGAAATCAAAGACTATCTGGGCCGCCTTGTAAAATGCTACAGGGGGACGATCGAAAGCATTTCGGGAGCAATTGAATTGCGCGGACCTTATGTTCCCGGTCATCACCGGCGGGTCGCTGAATATGTGAATGCCATTGCCGGGGAAATGAGACTTTCCGATTTCTCGATAGAGGGAGCTTGTTTGACAGCATACGTCTATGACATCGGCCTTGCGTGTATGCCCCTTAGCGTCATTCAGGATTCTGGACAGTTGACAGGACTTCGTCTGACCCTGTATCGCAATTACCCTCAGATGAGTTATGACATTTTAGAAAAAGTTGATTTCCCCTGGCCCGTCGCTGATATTGTCCTGCAGCATTGTGAATGTTACGATGGATCCGGATTCCCCCGGGGGTTCAAGGGGAATGATATTCTCATCGAAGCCAGGATCCTGGCCGTGGCACATGCCCTTGAAGACTTGACTTCTAATATGGTCTCCCGAAATGCCTTTCCTTTAAAGCAGGCCATTGATGAAATAAAAGTCCATCGTGAATCTAAGTATGATCCCGATGTCGTGGATGTATGTCTGAGTCTTTTCAATCCCACGACTTGGAATCCCCCGGCTCCAGCCGGGGGATGAATGCGGTGTAATTCGCGGGAGGTCGCGTTATCCTCTGCTTTGCGGGATATCCCCATGTGCTTTGCACACGGGATAATTCAACTTACAAATATTACTGCACTACGTTTGTAATATTTGAGTTTCATTAATTCGACCTGCAAGCTTCAGTCGCAGATGACCCCACGGTGACCTTTAGGTTATTCAGGTTATGCACTTTGTTTCTGAAGCTTGGGTCTCATTATTATAGGGAGCCTCCGGCTCCTGCCGGAGGGGGCTCCACTGAGAAGGGCTATAACGGTGAACAAAACAAAAGTTGAGCCGATTTTTCAAAAGGACGTGTGCCGCTATACATCACTTATGTAAAAAATAATATATACTTATTGCAATATAAACGAAGATCGCATATTACATTCTCGCTTAATAAATGGATTTGTGAAAAATCCTTACAGATCGAAAATATGTTTTTTCTTCAAAGGATATGGTTATGAAAGTCAAGACTCAGGAGCTTTTTAATTTTTATTCACATCTTGCCGGAATGATCGCTGCTGTCATCGGCACTGTATATCTAGTAATGGTTGCCAGTCGTTCGGCATCAGGTCTTACAACTGCACTTATTTATGGAATTTCTGTTGTTTTCCTTTTTTCGGCGAGCTCTCTGTACCATGCTTTCAAAAAGAAGGATAATGAGTTGTCCTTCTGGCGAAGAATGGATCGTCTGGCAATATTTTTCATGATTGCGGGAACATTTACTCCGGTATGTTATTTTTACCTGAATGGCGCTTACAAATGGTCAATGATTATCTTTCAGTGGAGTCTTGTGGGCGTTGGTGTGATTTCTCAGATTTTTTTCCCGAGGGCTCCAAGAAAACTATACGCGGTAATCTATCTATTCATGGGCTGGTCAGGGCTTTTCATCGTCAAACAGGTACTTGCCAATATGTCTGTATCCCAGGTGGTCCTTCTATTTTCCGGTGCCGCCGCTTTTACGCTGGGGGGCATTATTTATGCCATAAAAAAACCAAAAATACTTCCGGGTATTTTCAGTTTCCATGAACTCTTTCATATAATGGTCTTGATTGGCGGAGTTCTGCATTATGCCATGATTTACGGAGTATATTCCCATCTTGGCGCCTAAGTTAATGGATATAACCCTTCCGTTCACAAACACCGGCAAGGCGACGGAGATTCTTCTTGCAGCCGAGGCGGCGCTATTTTTGAAAGAGTATGAAGAGAACTATTCCGCAGGCGAGAGTAAACCTCCGGATATCGGGATGCCGTTTTTTTTACACTCACCTGGGTCTGATACTGGCGTACTCCTCATTCACGGGCTCATGGCCGCGCCGGAGGAGGTAAAAGAATGGGCGGTGTTTCTGCACGAAAAAGGCCTGAATGTATATGCTCCAAGGCTTTCCGGTCACGGCACATCCTCCAAAGATCTATCGGGTCGCAACTATAATGACTGGATGGATTCGGTTGATCGCGGTCATGCTATTTTGAAAACATACTGCAAAAAAATTCTGGTGGCTGGTTTTTCAACCGGAGCGGGTCTTGCTCTGCAATCGGTTATCATGAAACCCCATGATTTTGAGGCTGTGATTGCCATCAGCGCGCCGCTGAAATTTAAAAGCTTTTCATCCAGGTTTGCTGAACTGCTTAATGGCTTCAATCTTTTCTGCAATTATTTGGGTATGGATAATCTTGCCAGGGAGTTTATGAAAAACGATGCGGACAATCCCCAAATAAATTATCTTCGCTGTCCGGTCAGCGCCTTTGTTCAGGTTAAAAAGCTAATGAAAAAAGTCCGCAGATCGCTTCCTGATATTTTTATTCCGGCGCTTGTAATTCAGGCAAAAAATGATCCTAAAGTAGCGCCTCAAAGCGGTCCTGCAATATTTAAACTCTTGGGCACGGATAAAAAACATTTTTCCTGGATTGATTATAATATGCATGGAATTGTTCGCGGCGAAATTGCCAAAGAAGTTTTTAAAGAAGTTGAATCATTTCTTGCGACTTATCATCTGATTCATTCTTAGAAGTAGTATTATCTGAAGCAAAAAGCAATTAAACTGGAGATAATGCGAAAGTAATTCCATCTTTCCGTGAATCTACCCACTTGTCCATTGTCACTTTCAGGTAGTGTAAAATATTTTTTATTGCACGCTGTTTTATTGTTTATCCGGTCAAAGGATGACGCGACGGTAATTGACTTTCTTAAACCAATATCTCTAATTGACACGAGTAATAATTCTTCTTATAGTAACATCCAACAATCAATTTTTTATCCAGGGGGTTTTATGGGACTGCCACGTGTGATCAGTCTTATTTTTTCCTTGCTCCATTCCAATCAGTCGACTCCTGAAAAAATTGCGCTAATTCAGGAGAAGCGTTTCCGCAGGCTTTTGCGGACGGCTGTTGCCAAATCGCCATTCTACCGCGATCTCTATAGAAACATTGATATAGAAACTTGTCGGCTTGCCGATCTTCCTGTCGTGGACAAACCGACAATGATGGCGCACTTTGATGATTTTGTAACCGACCGATGCCTCAAGAAAGCACAAATCAGCCGTTGGCTGGAGGATAAGAATAATCTGGGGAAGATGTATCTAGGAAAATTCGTTGCCTTTCATACTTCCGGCACAACAGGCGAAAATGCTTTGGTTGTTTATGACCGGCGCGCGCTTGATTTCGTGCACGCGGCAATGATATCACGTCATGCCCAACCCGAACAAATGACTGTGTTGGAAATTCTTGGCATTTTGTTAAAAGCGCTGTTTATCAAACGTTTAGGCCTTACCGCCGTGCTGATGACCGGTGGACCTTATCCGGGGTATACTATAGCGGCGTATTTACCGCCGTTTTGTCAATTGTTCGTGAAAGATGAAATTCATTCTTTGCTGGAACCTGTTCCGAAGATTGTTGAAAAGCTGAACGGATCTTATTGCAATGAATTGTATTCTTATCCGACAATGCTTGACATACTGGCGCGAGAACAACTGGCCGGCCGTCTGAAACTTAAAATAGAACAGCCGCTGGCAACGATAGTATCCGCAAGCGAACCTTTAACGGAAACAACCAAACATCTTGTGCAGAAAGCATGGGGAATGAAGATACAAGATACCTACGGTTCATCCGAGTGCTTTCTCATGGCGCGTTCATGCGGCAAATTTGAAAGGATGCACGTCATGACAGATCTGTGCTGTATAGAAATCGTGGACCGTCAGGGAAGGCCTGTGCCCGACGGAAAGACCGGCGACAAGATTCTGCTAACCAACCTGTTCAATCTGACTCAGCCATTCATTCGTTATGAAGTCAGTGACGTAACCGGTTATTCCACAGAGCCTTGCAGTTGCGGTCAGCCTTTCCCGACACTTTTGCCGGTTGAGGGACGAACGGACGATATTTTCTATATTGACCGTCCCGGCGCCGGTTACGATGCAGTTCATCCTTACCTGTTCCTCGGTCCTATTGTGGAACTGACGCAGGTGCGCGAATATCAGCTTGTGCAAACCGGCCGAAACGAAGTGACTTTTTCTTACGTGCCCGTTGATTCCGGAGCCGAGGTTGAAAACAAAGTACGAAAGGTTCTCGAAGATGGTTTGCGCAAAGCGGGATTGATTAATCGAATAACTCTTAAAACTTTACGTGTAGAAAATATTCCGCGTGACAATCGTTCGGGGAAAATACGCCAGATTATAAGCCGCGTAGGCGTCCCTGCGGATTTGGATGATGATTTTCCGAGACATCAAAGCTGATGTGTACGTGGGATTTTTCTGTCATTAGAAGCAGAGAAAAAACAAGAAACCATTTATTTTCTTGCCGGTTCTGGCAATGAATATATGATTGACACGCGAAAGATACACTGTCAAAACAACTGTTATTTTTTATCAGGAAAAACTCATATTATGAAATGGACTGGGAAAAAGGTTGGCCTTGCTCTGGGCGGCGGCGGTGTTCGCGGCTTTTCTCATATCGGCGTCCTCAATGTTCTGGAACAGGAAGGTATTGATATTGACTTGATTGTGGGAACAAGCGCTGGCGCGCTGATCGGCGGCGCTTATGCCAGTGGTCAGTCGCCCCGGGAAATTCAGGCCAAAATTGACGCTTATCTTCGCAGTCCTGAATTCGATGCCTCAATGCTCAAGTCCGTCGGTCTGACATTTTCGCCGGAGAACAAGAGTTTTTTCAAGCAGGCACGAACCTTCATCATGAATCGTTTTTGGTTTGCTCAGGCGTTCTTTAAACCGTCTATTCTTCCTTCTAATGATTTTGAATCTCTTATTAATTATTTTCTGCCCGAAATGGATATTCGTGAAACAAAAATTCCTTTCCACGCCGTGTCCACGGATCTGATTACCGGTAAAAAGATTATCTTTTCCGAAGGGCCGCTGCGTCAGGCGGTGCTGGCAAGCTGTTCCGTTCCGGGAGCGCTAGCTCCGGTCCGTCATGGAGATTGGCTTCTTGCTGACGGTGGCATTACAAGTCTCGTTCCCGTTCATGCCACGCGCGAGGCCGGAGCTGACGTCGTCATTGCCGTGATGGTGGATCGCGATTTGCGGGCGGATGTCAGTATTGAGACGGCGAAGGATGTTGTATATAGAGCGGGAGAAATTACGACAAACGCTCTGGAAGCCTCTGAACTGGAGAGCGCGGATGTGATTATCCGCCCGCAGGTTGGAAATCTCCACTGGATGGACTTCAGCCGGGCGGTCGATCTGATCAAAACCGGAGAGCAGGCCACACGCGAGTCTCTGGGAAAGATCAACGCTTCTCTTCCCCTTTACCGGCGGATCGCTCGCTTCGCCGGACGCTTTATCAAGAGGGGACTGAAGGGGTAGTGTATTTTGTAGACACCCAGGGAGGTAATTTCTAATGTCTAGAAAAGCTATAATTATAATGGGGATGATTGGCGGTTCTTTTGCTGGTGGCTATGTAGCGACATTGTTTGGAGCCGAGGCAATTTCGTTCTCTTCCTTTTTGGGAAGCACTGCAGGTGGCATACTTGGTATATGGATTGCATTTAAGGTTTCAGATTGATATCGTGTTAATTGTCTGATTTTAAATAATAATCACTGGTATGTTATCCACGCCTTGCTTGAAATATCGGGGTCTCATTAATCCCACTCCGCTTCGCTTCGGGGATAATTCGACTAACGCTAAAAACTTCATCCCGACAAGTCGGGATGAAGTTTTTAGCGAGTCTCATTAAAAACCCTTGATTTCCAGTTTAGTTTGATATAGAAGCCACATCAACTAATTTTTAAGACTCCTTGCCTGTGAACATCATGGGCTTTAGAGCCGAAAGGAGAAAATTTTGCAAAGATACGAAGTTATAGCTATAGTTTTAGCTAATTTGACTGATGAAGACATCACCGCATTAATCGAACGCAGTCAGACAATCATTACCGACCGCAAAGGTGTCGTCGCCAAAATCGACAAATGGGGAAAAAGACATCTTGCCTATGAAATCAAAAAACAAAAAGACGGTTATTATTTTCTTATCGATTTCGCCGGTGATGGTTCTATTGTCGCGGAAATTGAAAGAAATTATAAAATTGACGACCGCATTCTAAAATTCATAACGGTGAAAAAAGAGGGAGCGTCCACCCGCGAAGGCATTGAACAAGAAATTGTTGCAGCAGAGGCAAAGCGCACCCAAACGAGCGCAGAAGGTGGTACTGCTGAAGGAAGGGTTATCCATCAGATAGAAAAATCCTCCGCAGAAGCGAAGCCTTCCATATCTTCACCCAAAAAAACTTATAACAAAGAAGAAATCTCAACGAAGGGGGAATAAGCAATGGCAATACCAAACGGAGATAGACCAAATCGATATCCCCAGAAAAAGTTTTTCCATAAAAAGAAATTCTGCCGTTTTTGCACGGATTCTAATATAAAGATTGATTATAAAAATCCGGCCATTCTCAATAATTTTATAACCGAGAGAGGCAAGATTATGCCGCGTAGAATAACCGGTAATTGCGCCAGTCATCAAAGGGAATTGGCCGTAGCAATAAAACGCGCTCGAATGATTGCGATAATGCCTTTTGTCACCGCTGAAGGAAGATAATGAGCCAAGCTGAGAACGAGCGTAGCGAAGTATGAAGCGTAAGGCGAATTATCCCCTGAGCGAAGCGAAGAGGGATTGCGAGACTCGCTGATAGTGAGACCCAAGCTTCAGAAACAAAGTGAACTGAAGCTTGCTGGACGAATTATGCCAGGCGCGTAGCGCCGTGGTAAAACGAGCGTAGCGAAATTTGAAGCGTAAGTCGTAGTGAGACTCAAACTTTAAAAGTGAATAACCTAAAGGTCACTATAGGCGTATTAAAGTTTGTTAGTCGAACTATCGAATAACCAAAGGTTATTGGAAATTATCCCACAAAGCGGAAGGCAGAAGGCCCGTGATCAATTGAATTTGTTCGCCTTTTCCCACGAATAAAAGAGGCCGGTTGACTTTTTTTAATTTCCGGAACAGTTGTTTTATATAATTTGCATTAAATTCAAATCAATTCTGTGTAAATTCTCACTGAGGTAACGTCTATTTGTATGGCGTTACCTTTTTTCAGAATACGCACTTAAGTCAGTTGGATAACGAAACGGCTGGTCATAGACAACGTAAGCGGATATTATAATGTGCTGAAGAGTCGATGACGTAATCAATCAAAGATAGTTAGATGAAGTATTCAGTTTTGAGCAGGTTATCATCCTTGAAAAAATTCAGCATACCCTTTCCGAATAACCATTTTTTAAAACTCTTATTAATTATTTCTTCTTTTGTTTTTGCCACAGCTTTTATTCCTGTGATTGGTTCGATTTGTCTTGTTTTTCTGCCCATGATTTTATTTCTTAACGGCACGGTTAATGATAAAACTAAAACCGCCGCAGCTTTTTTAATCCCTTTTTCGCTGCTTCTCTTACTATCAACTTTACTACATCTAAATTTGCCTACTATCGCCATTTTTACTATGGGAGTGGCGGGTTTGTTTATTGCCCAGATTGCGGCTCAAAATGGATCAGTTGAAAAAATAATTATTTATCCTGCTCTTTTCATTATTGCTTCGATTTGTTTCTATTTTATTTACGGTGGTTTCGTGCTTTCGGTAAATCCATGGCAGCTTGTGGTAAAATATATCGCTACAACAATTGAAGAAAATATAAAACTTTACAGCCAGTTACCTCTAAAAACGGAAGATATTAATTACATTAAAGATAATGAAAAGAATATAATAGATGGTTTTACTCAAATATTTCCTTCACTGATCATTATAACGTCAACATTAATTGTTTGGGCAAATTTTCTTTTGGGGAAACAAATTCTCGGCAAAGCCGGTATTACCTGGCCAAATCTTACTGCATTAGCTCGTTGGAAGGCTCCCGAATTAATTATCTGGATTTTTATCATCTCCGGCGGTCTTTTCTTTGTACCTCATAAGGACATAAACTTTTTCAGCTTAAACATATTTCTGGTTGCGTGTTTTATATATTTGCTGCAAGGCCTTGCTATCGTTAGCTTCTTCTTTCAGAACAGAAAAGTACCCCTCTTTTTCCGCTATCTTTTTTATTTTTTAATTGCAGTTCAACAATTTCTTATGATACCTATAATTGCCGTTGGATTATTTGATATCTGGATTGATTTCAGGAAATATTTTCAAAAAGACCAGACAACTACTTAATTTGTTCTAGCAATATTCTTTAAAAATGGAGGATTTTCATGAAAGTAATTTTGAAGCAAAACGTGCCTTCTTTAGGCAAGACCGGAGATTTAATCAAGGTTAATGACGGTTATGGCCGCAATTATTTAATTCCGAAAGGCTTGGCCATCGACGCTAACGAAAAAAATATCAAAACATTTGAACATGAAAAAAAGAATATCTTGCAAAAGTCGGAAAAGGAGCACAAGACTGCTCAGGACCTGGCTGTTAAGTTGGCTAATTTAACTATTACCATGGTTCGTAAAGTCGGCGACCAGGGTAAAATCTTTGGTTCGGTAACAACCAAGGACATAGAATCAGCGCTCAAAGAAAAAGGCTATGACATTAATCGAAAAATGATTGTCCATCATCATGATGAACATATAAAGTCGCTGGGCGAGTTTAAAGTAAAAATCAAGTTGACAGCCGATATCGAAGCTGAAATCAAACTAATTGTTACTGGCGAATAATAATGAGAGACGTTGATCCATCTTTATACAAGCTTCCGCCGCAAAATATCGAGGCCGAACAATCCATCCTTGGAAGTATTTTGCAGGAAAACAGCGCTATCAATAGCGTGCTGGAAATTCTATCAACACCAGGTGATTTTTACAATGAAGCTCACCGGAAGATTTTCAAGGTTATTGTTGAGCTTTCCGAAAAAAACGAGCCGGTTGATCTTATTACTTTAAGCAATGCCCTGAAAGATAAAAACCTGTTGGATTCAGTGGGCGGCACAACATATCTCGCTTCTTTGGTGGATAACGTACCCTCGGCGGCCAACGTCGCTAATTACGCTAAGATTGTTAAGGAGAAAGCGATTCTCCGCGGATTAATCGGTTCCGCGACGGAGATTATAGATAGTTGCTATGAAACCGGCTCCGATGTTGATATGGTTCTGGACAAAGCCGAACATAGTATTTTTGAAATTTCTGAAAATAAAGTGCGTCCCGCTTTTTTCCCGATTCGTGATATTGTCAAGGATAGTTTCCGGTCGATTGAAGATCTTTATTCCCGCAAAGAACTGATTACCGGCGTGCCGACCGGTTTTGAAAAAATTGATGATTTAACTTCCGGCTTGCAGAAATCCGAGTTGATCATTATCGCCGGACGTCCCAGCATGGGCAAGACGGCTTTCGCCTTAAACATCGCCCTGTTTGCCGCAATGGAAGCGCAGACACCCGCGGCTATTTTTTCTCTGGAAATGTCCAAAGAGCAACTTGCTTTTCGACTGCTGTCGTCCGAAGGAAAAGTTGATTCGCAGCGGTTGAGGAAAGGTTTTTTAGGCGAAACCGATTGGCCGAAATTGACGACTGCCGCCGGCCGTCTTTCCGACGCTCCGCTCTTTATTGATGATACTCCCGCTATTACTGTCTTGGAAATGAAAGCTAAATCACGCCGGCTGAAAGCCGATACCGGACTGGGGTTGATTGTTGTAGACTACATTCAACTGATGCGTTCCGGAAGTTATCGCGAGTCCCGCGAACAGGAAATATCGGAAATCAGCCGCTCCTTGAAGGCTCTGGCTAAAGAACTCAGAGTGCCCATTGTCGCTCTATCACAACTCAACCGCAAAGTGGAAGACCGCACCAACCGCCGTCCGCAAATGGCGGATTTGAGAGAATCCGGCGCTATTGAACAGGATGCCGACGTCATTGCTTTTATTTATCGTGACGAAGTCTATAACAAATCGGAAGAAAACACGGAAAAAGGAATCGCGGAAATTATTATCGCTAAACAAAGAAACGGTCCCACCGGCACCGTTAAACTTGCCTTCGTAGACAAATATACGAGCTTCCAAAACCTCGCCCGAGCAGAAACTGTTACTGATAATTAGAACTAAATGCCGGGGAGTGCCGGATTAGGAATGGCGGGGATCACAGAACCTTTACTCTTGAAATATCAAGATTAAAAATTTGATCCCTATTGCAGCTCATTTTTTAAAATCGCAGATAGTTTTATTAAAAATAAAAAGCAATATATTATATCTAAACAAAAAATGCATAAAGGTGTAGAATGTATACCTATCAACTATGGTGTGATATAGAGTCAGGACAAAAATTTATTCAACTTAAAGTTGAGAATCCACCGTTTACATGGGAAATCATTTTCCCCAACGGTTTGAAAGCAAAGTCGACACTTCTTTTATGTAATGGAAAAAATGCTTTGATTAATATCGTCTGTGATCGCGATTGTGATAGTGATGTTAAGATTCTCGGTGAATTATTCCAGACTGTGGTTCGTCACGTCCAGGCGCTCTATGATGCAACCTTATTTAAATCTGGTATTAGTAGTGAGGTCTATGCGCGTGCCGGAGTTTTGTCTAATGGTCAAATGGCTAATATTTTTTTTAATGATGTACATAATGTTATCGACCAAGATGCGCTCGGTTTATCATTAGATCAGATTACTAGATGCTCAATCCAATCTGATGTAGTAAGGATGTGCCTCTCTGATTTGCGTAATGCATCCCTTAATCTTTATGATGCTGGAATGTTGTGTTATAGGGCCATTGAGACAATGATGCAGGATTTCAAGGAATCAGAAGACGAAGAACCAAAAAATACTTGGCCCAAAGTCAGGTCCAGCCTTCGTTTCGATAAATCATTCGTTGAGCCTATTAATAAATATTCAATTCCTAACCGACATGGTAAGCTGATATTCTTAAGCGCTGAAGACGCCCGCGATATTATCAGACGATCCCTGTTGCTCGTTGGTCGATATTCCAGATCAAAAATTTTGGAGTTATCGATTGCGAAAGAACCATTGCTAAAATAATTTTGGCAACCCTAAGTTATATGGATATACATTGAGCGGTGCGGTTTGCAGCGCAACACAGCAGACCATGTGCCCTTCAGGGTATGAGCGTTTTGTAAAGCCTCCGGCTTTTTCCGGCAAGGAAGGTGTCCATTTATAATTGCGCGCCCTTTGGTTGCTCATCCGGTCAAAGGATAACGCGGCGGCAGTAAAACTCGAATTACAGTTACACAGCAAACTGTAGTTCATTAGTTGAACTGTCCCGCTTCAATAGGGGCAAGGAGGAGGCGACGAGGCGTATTATACATACGTTGAGAAAGCTGATGACGCAGCCAACAAAGTTAGGCGAAGAAAGCGAAAAGGTATTATATTCTCACTTCGACCTTGTGCTCCTTCCCATCATCAACAAGGGGAATCGTTTTTTCGCTTTGCTCGACACCATCAACGGTCACTTTCATTTCTCCCTCGCCTGTTTGCGCGCGCAGGATGGCTATGTGGTAGATTGTTTTCCGGTACCGGTAATGTACATTGAAGCCATCCCAATCCGCGGGAAGACACGGCGTGAAACGCAGTTTGTTTCCTTCACGCTGCAGTCCCAGAAGCGATTCCACGATCAGCCGGTACATCCAGCCGGCCGAGCCGGTGTACCACGTCCAGCCGCCGCGGCCGGTATGCGGCGGGAACGCATAGACGTCGGCCGCGACAACGTAAGGTTCTACTTTGTAAGTCGCAATCGCTTCGGAAGATTTCGCGTGGTTCACCGGGTTAATCATAGTCATAATTTCCCAGGCACGGCGATTGTCCCCCAAAGCCGCAAAGGCCATCGCCGCCCAGATTGCTCCATGAGTGTATTGTCCTCCATTCTCTCTTACGCCGGGGACATATCCCTTTATGTAGCCGGGATTCAAATTGGACTTATCGAACGGCGGTTCCAGGAGCTGAACTATTCCAATGTCGCTGTGAACGAGGTATTTATTCAGTGCTTCCATGGCCAGACGCGAATGTTCGGCATCTCCGGCCCCGGACAAAACAGACCAGCTTTGGGCTATTGAATCAATCCGACATTCGGGGTTTTTAGCCGAACCAAGAGGCGAGCCGTCATCAAAATAAGCGCGGCGGTACCACAAACCGTCCCATCCATGCTGTTCTATATTCAAGCGCACCTGTGACGCTTCTTTTTCACAATGTTCGCCAAAACTTGTGTCGCCGCGCCGGCGGGCAACTTCCGCAAATTGCATCAGGACTTTATAAAGGAAAAAACCCAACCAGACGCTTTCGCCTTTTCCCTTTATCCCCACCATGTTCATGCTGTCGTTCCAGTCTCCGGAGCCCATGAGCGGCAATCCGTGCTCACCAAATTGCAGTCCCTTATTGATTGCCCGTACACAGTGCTCATACAAACTGGCCGTTTCTGGAGACCGGCCGGGCAAATCGTAATATGAATCCTCCTCCATGTTTATCGGACGGCCTTTAATAAAGGGGATAGATTCATCCAATATCCCGGCATCACCGGTACTTGATATATAGTGACAGGTTGCAAGGGGCAGCCAGAGGTAATCGTCGGAGCATTGCGTACGCACACCACGGCCCAGAGGGGGATGCCACCAATGCTGGACATCTCCTTCCTGAAATTGGCGGGAGGCGCAAAGAAGCAGATGCTCGCGCGCAAAGCCCGGTTCGGTGTGAATGAGTGCCATTACATCCTGCAACTGATCGCGGAAGCCGAAGGCGCCCCCCGACTGGTAGTTTCCGGTTCGCGCCCAAAGCCGGCAGGCCAGCGTTTGATATAAAAGCCAGCCATTTGCCAGCACGTTGAGGGAGGGATCGGGTGTTTCCACTTGCACAGTTCCCAGCGTTTGATCCCAGTATTGTCGCACGGCATCAAGAGCGTCGCGGGCTGCGGTTTCTCCCCCAAAAATATGCACTAGTTTTCGGGCGTCATCAACATCGCGTCCCAGGCCGAGAGTGAAGACAATTTCTTTTTCTTCCCCATCGGCCAGATCAAATGGAACCTGAATTGCGGCGCAGGGATCCAATCCGGCGCCAACTTTGCCGGAGAGATGCAGCCGTTTCATGACCGCCGGATCGTGCAGCGTTCCATTACGTCCCACGAATTCCGTTCGATTGCCGCTTAAAGTTCGCGTCAGAGCGTCGGTGTTGAAGAAGGCAACCCGGTTGGGGAACTCCGTGTTGTAGGGGTTGCGCGCAAAGATAGCGCCGCTTTCGAGGTCAACATCGGTAATCACATACATGGCTGTTTTCGTTCTGAGGTCGCCCAGAACCCATTCCGCATATCCCGTAGCGGAGAGGCGGCGCGCTCTCCCCGTTTTATTTTTCACCTTCAACACGGTGAACTTAATCGCTGCGTCCAGAGCCACGTAAACCCATACCTCAGAGTGGATGCCGCGCTCTGTATGCTCGAAAACACTGTAGCCAAAACCGTGCCGGGTTATGTAAGGCGTCTCCCCGCGTCTGGGCAGCGGCATAGGGGACCATAAGTGGCCGCGCTCCTCATCGCGCAGGTAAAGGACTTCTCCACTACTGTCGCTCACCGGATCATTATACCACGGTGTGAGACGGAACTCATGGGCATTCTCGGCCCAGGTATAGGCCATACCACTCTCGGAAATGACGGTGCCGAACAGAGGGTTGGCTAGCACATTCACCCATGGCGCCGGCGTCACCTGATTTTGGACAGTCGAAATTACGTATTCGCGCCCATCAGGGGTGAATCCGCCCAGCCCATTATAGAAAATAAGGTTGCGGTCGGGCAATTCGGCGATCGGCGCGTCTATGGCGCGATGGGTACGGGTCGGCATCAGTCGCGGCACCGCTATTTTCAAACTACCGCGCCGGTTGACCTGGTTTGCCAGTGTTCCTTTTTTATCGGTGATGATAACGTGAGCAACCGTTTGAATCAGGATGCGGTCTTCTTCTGATATCTGGTCCGTGGATCTGACAAAAATACCGCCGAGCTGATTGTCTAAGATGTCGACGGTGCCTGAGGCAATTAGTCCCATAATCTGGTCGTGCAGAATTTGCCGGTAACCGGCATGATCTTCATTCCAGATTACGAGGTCCACGGCTAATCCTTTTAATCGCCAGTATACATGCGCCTGTACGAGTTGGCGTACCAATTCAATATTGGCCTGGTCGGCAATTCTCAACAATACAATTGGTAAATCGCCGGATATAGCGTAGCCCCATAAACCGGATTGCCCCCGGTGATTTTCGGTGATGACGCTGGAATCAGCGCGCAGTGAGGCATTACCGTAGATGACGGAGCTGGCAATGTGGCAGTAAAACTGAGCGTTGGCCTCTGTAGCATTGATCTGACGCAGAAGTACCTGACTCTGCGTCCAGGCCAGATCGAAAACGCGATCCGCGATCCGCTGATCCTGATATTTTTCGACCAGAGTTAAAGCAGTATCCCTGGTTTCGCCGATTCCGAAAACCATATCAATTGTAACCGATTGCTCCGGGTCAAGCGTTATTCGGGACCGGATGGCGACAATCGGATCAAGTACCGAACCTTGACTGCCCGAGAGTGTTCCAAAGAGATCGGCAGGAGAACCCATCGCTTGTGGATTACTGACGGTGTTTCCGCGGCCGATAAATTGCATCCGGTCAGTCTCGTAGGAAATCTGCTCGATCTTTGCCCCATATACGGCCATCAGGTGAAACATCCAGGGATTTTTCTCGCTTTCGGAACGCGGCCGGCGGGTGCAAAGAATCGCCCGGCGCTGTTCGATGATCTCGGCTTGAACAAATAGATTGCTGAATGCCGGATGAATCTTGTCTGTGGCAGGGGGGGCCAAAACCACTTCCGCATAACTCGTGACGTCAATGGTCCTTCGCGACCGCGAGCGGTTTTCTATGGTGGTACGGCGCAGTTCGATATCATCTTCCGGCGAAACAGCGATTTTTGTATGGACGTTAAAATCATTATCCTGGCGGCGAAATTCCACACGGCCATCCGAAAAAATGGCCTCGTAATGCAGAGGTTGTTTGAGCGTAGGCTGATAGGCCGTTGACCAGACATTCCCGCTCGTTACATCGCGGAGATAACAGAAAGTGCCATAATTGTCACAGGTACTGTCTTCCCGGAAACGGGTGATGGCCATGTCTTTCCAACGGCTGTAACCGCCGCCGGCATTTGTCACCATTAGGTGATATCTGCCGTTTGAAAGCAACTGTACTTCCGGAACCGATGTGTCGGGGGTGATAAAAACACGCACCGGCGTTTCCATACTAACGGACTCCCTATGTGAATTAGCGAGCTCTGTGGGGGACGTATAAAAAGCGATGGCCTGGGGAACCCGCTCCTGGAGCAATAACATGGTTGCCTGGAACAATGGTTCCGACTCAAATCGCTTTTGCATCGGCCGGTCCAGGAGCAAATAGACCAACGCAAGCAATGTCATACCCTGATGATGTGCCATGAAGGAACGAACCACAGCGTTCGATTGCCCTCGCGACAGGCGCGACGGTGTATAGTCGATCGCTTCATAGAAACCGAATCTTCCTTCAAAACCTGCCACTGTAAGTTTTTCCAGATTCCGGCACGCCTCCTCGGGCGCCACCATTAACGCCAGCGCTGAGGCATAGGGGGCAATGACCATATCCTCGGCTAATCCACGCTTGAGACCAAGGCCGGGAACACCAAAGGCGCGATACTGATAGTTGAGGTGGCCATCAATGGCGTTGTAGCCCGATTCCGAAATACCCCAGGGCACGGCGTGCTTCTTTCCATACTCTATCTGTCTGGCCACAGCCGCCTTATAAGTTTGGTCGAGAAGAGAGTTTTCATATGTAGGCATAACCAGAAGCGGCATGAGGTATTCGAACATGGAACCGCTCCATGATACTAGAACCGGCCCTCCGCCGGTGGTGGTAAGGAGCCGTCCCAAGGCGAACCAACTCTCCTGGGGTAATTTTCCCTGCGCGATTCCCACGAAAGTGCAAAATCTCGCTTCCGCTGCCAGCAAATCGTAGAAACTTGTATCCCGCCGCCAGCCACCGACGTTGTATCCGATAGCTAGCAAATTACATGCCTTATCAAACAGAAAGTCGTATTCTATATGGGTGAAATCGCTGCATTGCTTTGCCAGCCCTTCAATTTCCGCCATCAAGGCCCCGGCGCATCGACTGGCATCGGCAACGAGTCTGCGAAGTTCACCAATTTGCATACGCTCATCGGGCGTTATATTAGTTTTCATCTGCTCCTCGATGGCAGATAGCAATTCAGCTTCAAGACCTGTTACTTTTCGCAAAGTCGGTATATCATTTAAATTTGGCAATTTGTTAATCATGTCCGACAATGCCGGGTAAAATATCCAAGGTGCGAGAAACCGCAGATCATCAAGGGCTGTCCGGCATTGATCGGTAAATTCCTTTGCCCACCATCTCAATGGGCTATCGGGATCACTATCGGAGATATTGACGTCTGTAACAATCTGGGTTGCTGATGTTGCCAGTTGTTCGAGGGACAATCGTATCGCCATGAGAGTGGTTGGTTTGGAAGTAATCGCGGAAGCCAGATCCTTTTTAAGCCCAACGAGAGAAACAGGGGGAGATTTTCCCGCCGTATCCGCGAAAACATCAAGGGTATCTTTAAGTCCCGCAAAAAGTTGCGAACTTACGATTTTCTGATCGGGAAGGGCGAGGATACCCGACCGTAATATCAACAGATGTCCTGTAAGGTTTCCGCTGTCCACCGACGAAATGTAGAGTGGCAGCAGCGGTTCCAGAGATTGCGTATCATACCAGTTATAAAAATGACCTTTATGGCGGTCCATAGCTTCCATCGTGCGAAGTGTATTTGCCGTGCGCTCGATGAATTGACGCATTGTGATGTAGCCGAAATCGCAGGCGGAGAGATTGGCCAGAAGAGCCAGACCCATGTTAGTCGGCGACGTGCGATGGGCGACCACGGCAACGGGCTGTTCCTGATAGTTGTCCGGCGGCAGCCAATTATCATCCGGACCAACAAAGGTTTCGAAAAAGCTCCATGTTTTCCGGGAAATTTTACGAAGAAAAATAATCTGGTTGGACGTAAGTTTTGCTTCATGATGAGCAAATGGCCGGCTGAACAAATAGGCGATCAGGGGAGAAATCAGCCAGATAAAGAGGAGCGGCCCGGCCACTGCCAGAGAGGCCGGACGGGAAAAAAAGATGGTGACTGCCGTGACAGCGGCAAATACCGGAGCGAACCACATAGCCCCAAAGTAGTTGACCATGTCATTGCGACGGTTGCGACGGGGGGTGTCCGATGGATTCCATTCAAGGAGCCGTTTGTGCGAAATCAATATCCGCCATAGAGTGCGCCCAATCGCATCAATACTGAAATAAGCCTCATAGGGCAGGCAGATGAGCGTAAATGCTGCCTGCATAAGGTGATTGCCGGCTGTATGTATCGCAGAAGTTAAATGCTGCGTCAACATTACATCGCGCGGTTTTTGAAACAGATTTAGTGCAGACATGATTAAAGAAGGAAGCAAGATAATTCCGAGGATCGACAGTGTCCAGAACCAGGCCGTAGGCAGTACTGTCCAGCCCAGTACCATCAGAAGGGTCAATGCTGCGGATATGAGGCTCCTGCGCAGATTATCGAAAATCTTCCATTGAGACAGCATTGACAAGGGATTCTTCTGAGTGCGCCCGTCGGTGGCGGGAACACTCGATCTGATCCATCGCGCAATCTGCCAGTCTCCGCGTATCCAACGATGCCTGCGGCTCACATCCACGTTGTAGCAGGATGGATATTCCTCGTATAACTGCACGTCGCTTATCAATCCCGCCCGGGCGTAACATCCTTCGATAAGATCGTGACTGAGAATCTGATTTTCGGGAAGTTGCCCATTAAGGGCGGCCTCGAAGGCATCAACATCATATATGCCCTTGCCGATGAACGAACCTTCCCTGAATATATCCTGGTAAATATCGGAAACGGTTTGAGTATAAGGATCAATACCGGAATTACTCCCATACATAGCCGCATACAGCGACCGGCTCATATCGGGTAGGCTTATGGAAACCCTTGGCTGCAGTATGCCGTATCCCTTGCTGACACGCTTCTTTTCTTCATCATATTGCGCACGATTCAGTGGATGCGCCATGGTTCCTACAAATTGCCATGCCGCATCACGTGGCAGCTTTGTATCCGTGTCGAGAGTGATAACATACTTCACATTTCTTAATACCGTCGTATCACCGACGATGAGCGAAAAGAAATCTCCAGAAGGACCCTGCGTTCTTCCGCGCAGAAAGGCATTCAAATCCGCCAGTTTCCCCCTTTTTCGTTCGTAACCCATCCAAATCCGTTCCTGAGGATTCCAGCGGCGTGGGCGATGGAATAAGAAGAACATATCGCCTTTTGAATCCTTGTACTTTTCATTTAACCCTTCAATCCCTTTCTTGGCCAGCTGCAGAAGTGGCTCATCATCCGGCAGCGTTTCTTCCTTAGCGTCCCGAAAGTCGGTCAGGAGGGCGAAACGCAGATTGTCGTCCCGATTGGCCAGAAATCGGATTTCCAATGCTTCTATTAAATTTGGGATGTTTTGCGCGCTGAGAAGCATGGTCGGAACTGCAACCAGGGTGCGGTATTCAGGTGGTATTCCCTTGGAAAAATCCATTCGCGGCAAGGGATGGGGCGCCACCAGCAGAGTCGCCAGCCAGTTTACCAGGGCTATAGCCAAGTGGCTCGTACATAGAAGCGCGAGGAATCCGAGGATGGCCAATGGCCAACCATGCAATCCATCGGTATGTGCCTTCGCCAGTAAACTCCCTGTAAATATGATGGTCAATCCTATGATAGCACCAATATACAGCAATAAAGGAATTCGGCGGCCTAACCGTATAATTTCCTCAACCGGTGATAAACGCACTTTCATCAGTTGTTCGAGTTCCGACAATCCCTTGTCGATCAGATAGAAACCAACATGCGCCGTGCAGTCATAACGGCCATTTTTTGCACTGCATTTGCGGGCGAGGCTTATCGCCGTGCGCGCCACTTCACTTTCGGGCGAGCGACTTTTCTTGGCTATTTTCTCTACGACATGGCGGTAACGGTCACGGGTGGAAAAATCCATTTTGACGTAAATGTCGGGGGCATCCTCACGCAGGATCTGATCGACCACACTCATCGTTTCGACAAACTCGCGCCAGTCCATTGCACCCAGAAAACGAAGACTGCCGATACTGTTGCTCATAGAGACCTGATCTGCGGCTTGTTGCTGGGTCTCCAGATGCACTAATGCTTTTATTGTCTGGCCGTACTCGGAGAGGCGCTGCTCAATCCAGGTAAGCGGCAAGGCCAGAGAAGGACTTTGCCCTTGCAAGCGACGGGTAATTTCTGCAATAAACGCACCCACCATCGGCGGGTCTGACCGCACCATGTCCGCGATTTCCAGAAACAGGCTTTTCGGGTCTTTCTCGGCGATTACTGTCATCCGATTAGCCCAATGATCGGCTATATTGCGGTTGGCTCTGTCGGTAGATATGCGGACGGCGATACGTCGAATATTTTCGATCAACGCCAGGCGCAACATAATAGGAATTGCCCACAATTCACCAAGAGTAAGCACGGTTACTGTCTGGTAGGCGGCTACAAATAGACTAAGAGCCTTCGAATCCACCTGCCCATCGCCATGGGAGATCATCTCCAGCGCAATGTCATATACCCGCGGAAGAGCAGCCGATGGGCCATTTGCCAGGTGAGGCAGTTCCCGGCTGTAAACTTTTGGCAAATGCCTTCTGGCTGTGCGAATTTGTTCTTCGATCAGATAGAAGTTATCCAGGAACCATTCTTCGGCCGGTGTAATATGATGGTTGTCCCCAACCGCCTTCGTCAACAGGTTTCTAACGCCAAACAGGACATTTTCATTATCGGCCATCCTTGCCAGCAGTTGATTCGAAGTGCGCCCCGGACTCAACTTGTGTGCGCCCGCGATGGTTTTGCCATGCTGCTGCATCTGCTTGGCACTGAATAATTCCGATCGCAGCAACAGTTCGTTACTGGCATGTATTTTCTGTGAGTCTTTACCCGGAAGGTGCGCCTTTAACTGACTTAAGTATCTAAGAATGATCTTGCTGTTCATTTCCACTTTTTCCTACTCCTTATGGCGGCCAACAAACTAATCGAAAAATATGCATGCCTCGCGGAAAACCAGTTTCTTCCACAATGAACGGCAGATGTTAATTGGACTCCCCTATGTTTCCAAAATAGAGTTAAAGGGATTGTTTTATTTGCAATTTTTATTTTGTACGTTACTATGTCCTATGGTCAAAAATAAAATCTAAATCCAAACTTTGTATTTGTACCAATTTTAGAAGAATAGGTCAATAGGCGAAACAAAGCTACGTATTTAAAAGATGTTATATTATTTCCATCAACGAGTTGGGCAAAGGATTGATCATCACTAATAGTTCATCAGGTAAAGGGAGAGATTAATCACAGGGGGTTCAAACCGGCCAAGTCTTCGTGCGTCCGTTTTTATTAGGGCGGTAAACTTTTTCACCATTCACCTGTAAAATGTCAGTTATCCGGCTTAAAATACGGTAACGCCAGTTGCATTTTTTTCAGCGCTTGTTTTTCAATCTGGCGTGCTCGTTCCCGCGAAATATTGTATTTGGTTCCTATTTCCTGAAGCGTCTTGGGGTTATCAGCCATTACGCGGTTAAGAATAATGTAACTTTCTCTTTCGCTGAGGTTAGCCAGCGCTCCGGCGATATCACGCCGAACTAAACTCTTCTCTTCATTCTTAATTAAAGCCAACTCTTGATTATCACCTTTGAAAGCAAGAAAATCGATATGCGAGCTATTGCTTTCGTCATTGATAATTTCATTCAGGGAGACATCCCGTGAGCCCATGCGCAAATCCATTTCGGCTACCTCGGAATCTTTAACCCCCAATGATGTAGCAATTTCACTAAACTCCGGATTCTTTTTTGAAAGCGTCTCCAGTTCTTTTTTAGTTTGATTTAATTTAAAAAATAGTTTTCTCTGCGCTTGCGTCGTACCGATTTTGACAATGCTCCAGGATTTAATCAGGTAATTCTGAATGTAAGCTCGAATCCACCACACCGCATAAGAAATCAATCGATAGCCTTTGTAGGGATCGAATTTTTTCACGGCGTGAATAAGACCGACATTGCCTTCCTGAATTAAATCGGCAAGCTTGAAACCGTAGCTGCGGTATTCGTGGGCAATCTTGACTACAAAACGCAAATTCGAAACAATCAGCTTTTCAGCGGCTTCAACATTGTTATACTTTTTCAACTGCACGGCAAGCTTGAATTCTTCTTCCGCGGTTAAAAGCGAAAAACGATTAATTTCAGATATATATAAATCAAGAGTGCCGGTTACTGCGGGCAGTTTCAATGATTAGGCCTCCTCATGAATTGATCCATAATGGCTTTTTATCCAACTATAATTTCCCGGTCAAGTAAAATTAATGAGACTCCAATTCCGAAAGCGAAGCGTATCGGAATTGGTTAGTCGAATTATCCCGCGAAGCGAAGCGAACGGGGATTAATGACATCTTTTACTTTTTCAGAAGCGAAGTGAACTGAAGTTTATAAGTAGAATTATATTTTTGCTGGTTCAATTTTGTAGATTGAACCCGATATTTGACCGTTTTCAGTTTTCAACATTCGTTACGGCAATTTTTGTCGGCTCTTTACTTGCTGATGACCAGCGCCAATCCTCAGGATAAAGCACGTACTGTTTGCGCACAGGGTTGGATTCAATATATTCAATCTTCTGATGCAGGAAATCCTCACTTTCAATAATTTTGGGGAAATTAGTTTCTTTCCAGAAATGGTATGAGCCATCTTTTTCAAATAGTTTTAATATTCTTGGTTCTGTATCGCCGATATTTTTCTTCAACTCTTTGGCCAGAAAAGTTTTTATATCGCGGATGACGGCAATCATATCCGGCGCCGTACTGATGAAATGGAGATGATTAAGCATAAAAACGAAAGCATATATTTTTAATCCTTTATTTTTTTGACAAAACGCAAAACTGTCTTCAAGAATTTCAAAGCGGTTGTGGCGATCAAAAAGATAGTACCAGTTATGCACGGTGAAGGTGACAAAGTAAATCTTGTCTTTAAGCTGTTTTGCGATTAGGACTGACGGCATAATTTATCCTCGTCGGTTCAAAAGCTATGTTGGTGCTAAGCTGGTTCAATCTTGTAGATTGAACCAGTGGTTTATATCAGGATCAAATAAGTGGTTCAATCATTCTGATTGAACCAGCAAGAAAGCGAAGCCCAGCAGGATTATTACTTTACCGGTACATCCCTCCTTGACAGAGAACATATTTATGCTTATTCTAAACAAAATACAGTGCTAGGTGAATAAATGAAATCAATAAATAAAACCATGATTGAACATGTTATCAAAATTGCAAATGAAATCAAAGCTGACGCATTGCTTGTCTGTGTTGATGTAATCAACGATATAACTGCTCTACCGGAGGAAATAAAGAAAGCTATTGGCTTCATCATCATTGTCCGTGAGAATGAAAATATATCCGATGAGGTTAAGAAATACGCCAAAATATTATACATTCCCAATGTAAATTTAACCCGTGTGGGAAAAATTAAAATTGCCATTGCCAAGGGAATAGTTTTAGGCCTCTTTAAAAGAGGTGATAAAGTTGTCTGTCTAAGCGGTGTGCCCAAATTTGGTTACGCCGACAGTATTTTTGTTATCGATGTCGGCAAAGAATTTGAAATCTTAACGTCTGATTTCATTAACGACGTTATTGAAAATGTCCGGCCGGAAGTTTTTAACGCCGCTTTAAATATTGCCTGTGAACTGGCCGCTCAAGGACGGGAAAACAGAAAAGTAGGAACGATTTTTGTGCTGGGAGATGATGAAAAAGTCATGCAGCTTTCCCAGCAAATGATTATCAACCCGTTTTTAGGATACTCGGAAGAACAACTTAACCTTTTGAATCCTGAACTGGAAGAAACAATTAAAGAATTTTCCGCGATCGACGGCGCCTTTATTATCAAAGAAAATGGTGTGCTGGTGACTGCCGGAAGACATCTTAACGCTGCGCTGGACAGCCGTGATTTATCCGCGGGCTTAGGCAGTAGACACATTGCCGCCGCAGGTATTACCAGTGTAACTAAAGCAGTGGCTATAGTAATTTCCGAATCTTCGGGAAACGTAACCGTTTTCAAAAACGGTAAACTTTTTGTCACCATTGAAAAACCGGTAGAATAGTGAGAATGAACTATGCGTTTTGATAAATTTACTTTGAAAGTCCAAGAAGCGATTCAGGAAGCACAGACACTGGCGAATTCATACGGTCATCAAGCAATTGAGCCGGAACATCTGCTTGTTTCTTTTTTACGGCAGGAAGAAGGTATTGTTGGAGCTGTTCTGGAAAAACTGGGCGCGAAGCCAAATCAGATTGAGAAGGCTTTGGTCAGTTTTCTGGAAAGACAGCCTCGTATCGAGGGTTCGGCCACAAGTCAAATATATATGTCTGCCCGTTTGAATAAAATATTCGATAAAGCCCTCACCGAAGCCGCCCGTCTCAAAGACGAATATGTGAGCGCGGAACATGTTTTGATTGCGGTAACCGAGGAAAAAACGGGTGAAGCCGCGAAAATTTTACGTCAGGCGGGAGTAACCAGGGACAGCATCTTTAAGGTATTGGTGGAAATCAGGGGCAATCAAAGAGTTACCGACCCTAATCCGGAGGGGAAATATCAGGCATTAGAGCGCTATGCCCGGGATTTCAACGAACTGGCTCGCAAGGGTTCTTTTGATCCGGTAATCGGCCGCGATGAAGAAATACGGCGCATCATGCAGGTGCTTTCGCGCCGCACAAAAAATAATCCTGTCTTGATCGGAGAGCCGGGCGTCGGGAAAACGGCGATTGTTGAAGGATTAGCGCAACGCATTGTCAATGGCGATGTGCCGGAAAGCCTGAAAAACAAACGCGTCATCGGTCTGGACATCGGCGCTTTAATTGCCGGAGCAAAATATCGCGGGGAATTTGAAGAAAGGCTCAAAGCTGTTCTAAAAGAAGTTATCAGCTCCGCAGGTGAAATTATTTTGTTTATTGACGAAATACATACGGTTGTCGGCGCGGGAGCTGCCGAAGGTTCCGTTGACGCTTCCAATATGCTGAAACCAGCACTGGCGAGGGGAGAGTTACGATGTGTTGGAGCTACAACCATTAATGAATACCGGAAATACATTGAAAAGGATGCCGCTCTGGAGCGGCGCTTCCAGCCTATTTTTGTCAAAGAGCCTTCCGTCGAAGATACCATTGCTATATTAAGAGGGTTAAAAGAAAGATATGAGGTGCATCACGGTGTCAGAATAAAAGATTCCGCCATTATCGCGGCGGCCACTCTCTCCAACCGCTATATTTCCGACCGTTTTCTGCCTGATAAGGCTGTAGACTTGATTGATGAAGCAGCATCCCGTTTAAGAATAGAGTTGGACAGCATGCCTTCGGAAATAGACGTGATTGACCGGAAAATTATTCAGTTGGAAATAGAACGGCAGTCGCTCAAAAAAGAAACGGACAAAACCGCCAAAGAACGGCGCGACAAAATTGAAAAGGAATTGGCCGAGTTGAAATCCAGCATGGATCAAATGAAAATACATTGGTCAAGTGAAAAAGATGTAATCAAAAAGATTCAAAATACTAAAAGTCAAATTGAAGCTTTAAAAATAGAAGAGGTCAATGCCCAGCGTGAAGGGAATCTAGCGAAGGCCGCGGAGATTCGCTATGGAAAGCTTGTGGCTTTAGACAAAAAACTACAAGAGGATCAGGCCAACCTTTTGGAAATCCAAAAAAACAAACAGATGCTCAAAGAAGAAGTGGATGCGGAAGATGTGGCCGAAGTTGTCTCCAACTGGACGGGTATACCACTATCTCGAATGATGGAAAGCGACGTACAAAAACTAATTCAGATGGAAGATCGTCTCAAAAAGCGTGTTATCGGCCAGGAAGAAGGCATTGGGGCGGTTTCGGCAGCGCTGCGCCGCGCGCGCTCCGGCTTGCAAGACCCGAACCGTCCCATAGGCTCGTTCATCTTTTTAGGTCCCACAGGAGTGGGAAAAACCGAACTGGCGCGCGCTTTGGCGGAATTCATGTTTGATAATGAACAGGCGATGGTGCGGATTGACATGTCGGAATACATGGAAAAACATGCCGTGGCCCGTTTAATCGGCGCTCCACCCGGTTATGTCGGGTATGATGAAGGCGGTCATTTAACTGAGGCTGTAAGACGCAAGCCTTATTGCGTCCTGCTTTTCGACGAAATCGAAAAAGCCCATCCCGATGTCTTCAATATTTTATTGCAGATACTTGATGACGGACGGCTGACCGACGGACATGGCCGGACTGTCGATTTTAAAAACACAATAGTTATTATGACGTCCAACGTCGGCGGACAATGGGTACAGGATCCAAATTTGGATGAGAAAGAAAAACAAAACCGGACAATGGAGGCCTTGCGCGCAATTTTTAAACCGGAATTTTTAAACCGTGTTGACGATATTATTATTTTCCGCGCCTTAACACCTGAAGATATCAACCATATTGTCGATATTCAATTAGCGCTTATTGACAAAAGACTCAAAGAACGCAAACTGAGCATCGAATTGACAGATGCGGCGAAAAAATATATAGCCGATCAGGGTTACAGCCCTGTTTATGGCGCGCGTCCGCTTAAGCGTTCACTGCAGAAACTTATTCTGGATCCGCTGGCTATGGAAATTCTGGCCGGTAAATTTTCCGAGGGCGATATTGTCGTAGCGGGTTTGTCCAAAAAAGGCGAAATAACTTTAACCAAGAAATAATGAGACTCGCTGAAAAAGAGTCCCGACTTGTCGGGACGAATTTTGAAGCGTTAGTCGAATTATCCCAGGAGCGCAGCGACGTGGGATTTGAAACTCTTTGAAATGCAAGCCGAATTATCCCAAGAGCGCAGCAATCGTGACTCTCGCTAAGAGCGAATAGAATGAAGCTCGAAGCGCAAGAGGAACTAATGAGACCCAAGTTTCAGAAATGGAATGTACTGAAACTTGCAGGTCGAATTATCCCGCCTCAAGCGGAGGATATCGAAGATATCCGTGGCATCCCGCCAACGTAGTTGGCAGGGACGAGGGATTTGAGACTCGCTGACAAAAGGAAGTAATGGAGGATGGAAATGGGAAACACGGTAAAAACCGCTCTTTTACTGGGAGCGTTAACAGGATTATTGATGTTGATCGGTGGTCTTATCGGTGGACGAGGAGGCGTTTATATCGCCTTTATCTTTGCTTTAATTTTAAATTTTGGCAGTTACTGGTTCTCCGATAAAATTGTTTTGAAAATGTATAAGGCCCAGGAAGTTTCCGAAACTGCGGCGCCTGAACTTTACAGTATTGTTCGTAATCTTGCATTGAAAGCCACCTTGCCGATGCCGCGGGTTTATATTATTCCGGAAGAAACAGCCAATGCCTTTGCGACCGGCCGCAACACAGAACACGCGGTTGTTGCCGTTACTGAAGGAATAATGCGGATTTTGAATAAAGAAGAACTTGAAGGCGTAATCGCTCATGAACTATCCCACATAAAAAATGGGGATATGCTCATTGCTTCTATTGCCGCGACCATAGCCGGAGCTATAGGAATGCTGGCTACCATGGCTCAGTGGGCTGCTATTTTCGGCGGAGGCCACAGTGATGACGATGATCACGGCGGAATAATCGGTTTGATAGCAATGGCCATTTTTGCACCGCTCGCCGCGACCATCATTCAAATGGCCATTTCCCGTTCCCGCGAATACATGGCCGATGCCAGCGGCGCAATAATTACCAAAAATCCTTACGGATTAGCAACCGCTTTGGAGAAACTTACTAAAGCTTCGCAAATTATCCCGATGAATGCCAATCCATCCACGGCACATTTGTTTATTGTCAACCCTCTAACGGGGAAATCGCTGATGAACCTTTTCAGCACTCACCCTCCGTTAAAGGAAAGAATTGCCCGTTTAAGAAGCATGAAACCATATTAAAAATTAATTTTCCGCAGTGCGGTAAAGGGGAGGAGTTGTAATGGAAGAAAAAAAGAAGGATTCGGGATTTGTAGTGAAAGATAAACGTCTTTTTGATGAATCAGGCAAAGAGCGTCAGCAGGAAGAAGCGCGATCTTCCACTGCCGAAGAAAAGCCTAAAGTTCAGGAAAGTTTACCAACTGAGCCGAAACAAGAATCCGATTATCCACAGGTTACCTTTACTAATTTTGTCTTGTCTTTGAGCACTTCCGCCCTTTTTCATTTCGGAGATTTTCCCGATCCCGAAGGGGGAAAAACAGAAAAAAACTTACCGGCGGCAAAACAAACCATTGATATCCTGGATATGCTCAATGATAAGACCAAAGGAAATCTCAACGAAAATGAAAATAATTTAATTCAAGGAGCTCTCTACGAATTGAAAATGCGCTACGTTAAAGAAAAGGCTTGAAATGCTCTGGATGGCGCCCGCGAAAATAAATCTTTTCTTACGCGTCTTGCGGAAGCGTGACGATGGATACCACGACATTGTTTCCCTCATGCAAAAAATTACGCTTTACGATGAATTGATATTTTCTCCCCGCCCGAAGGGAATTGTCCTCAATTGTCCCGGGAGCGATCTGCCGACATCCGAAGATAATTTGGTATTTCGCGCTGCACAATCAATTTTCGCTTATACCAACTATCCGTCCGGCATGGAAATTAAACTTATAAAAAAAATCCCTTTGGCTGCCGGTCTTGGCGGGGGAAGTTCCGATGCTGCAACAACTTTAATAGCCTTAAACAAAATATGTTCTTTAAACTTAAAAAAAAATGAACTGATGAAACTGGGGGCAAAGATAGGGGCGGATGTCCCCTTTTTTGTTTTTGGAAACAATGCTTTAGCTTCCGGTATTGGCGATCAGCTGAAAGCTCTGCAAAATTTACCCAAAATCAATTTAGTCCTGATTAAACCTCCATTTGAGCTTTCGACAAAAATGGTTTATGAAAACCTCAATTTAAGATTGACAAAGGGAAAAAATAATTATAGCATTCCGCGATTTTTAGAACTGAGTGACATAATTCGGGAATTGCATAATGACTTGGAGTCAGTTTCGTTGGAAATGCACCCGGAATTAAATGATTTAAAGAAAATGTTGCTCAGGCACGGCGCGCTTGGTGCATTGATGTCAGGCAGCGGCCCAACAGTCTTTGGCATATTTAGGGACGGAAAAGAGGCAAAAAAAATTCAGGAAGTTATCAAGAAAGAAATTTCTGATCACTGCACAGTCTTTTTTGCCAAATCTTTGTAATTGCTGAATCTTCCGACTAAGATTGTAAATAATGTGCTTCATTAAATTATGCATTGGGGCGTCGTCAAGCGGTAAGACACAGGACTTTGATTCCTGCATTCGGAGGTTCGATCCCTCCCGCCCCAGCCAGAAAACTATATTGAGAAGGGTTTAAAATGTTAGAGAGGATCAGGATATTTTCCGGCAATGCCAACATTGCGCTGGCTACAAAGATTTGCCAACACTTGGGCATATCTTTAGGTAAAGCCAATGTGACGACTTTTAGCGATGGTGAAACCCGTGTAGAAATAAATGAAAATGTTCGCGGCATGGATGTTTTTATTATCCAGTCCACTTGCCCGCCGGTAAATGTCACCTGTATGGAACTCCTGATCATGATTGATGCCCTGAAGCGTGCTTCTGCTGATCGTATTACCGCTGTGATACCTTATTACGGGTATGGCCGGCAAGACAGGAAAGTCGCCCCGCGGGCTCCGATTACCGCAAAATTAATGGCCGATCTCATTACTACCGCCGGTGCTAACCGTGTCCTTTCCATGGATCTGCACGCCGGTCAAATTCAAGGATTCTTCAATATCCCTGTGGACAATCTTTTTGCCACACCGGTTTTATTTGATTATATGAAAAAAAATTTCGTAGATAATACTGTGGTTGTTTCACCGGATACCGGTGGTGTGGAACGCGCCAGAGCTTTCGGAAAAAGGCTGGGAGCGAGCCTCGCAATTATTGATAAAAGAAGGGAAGGCCCCAACGAAGCCGAAGTGATGAATATTATCGGCAACGTGGAAGGGAAAAGAATTATCATTCTGGATGATATGATCGATACAGCTGGAACAGTTGTGCAGGCCGCCAGAGCCATGAAAGAAGCAGGTGCTTTAGAAGTTTCCATCTGCTGTACGCATCCGGTTTTATCAGGGCCCGCACTGGATCGCATTGAAGGATCCGAGATTAAAGAAGTCATTGTCACTGATACAATTCCGCTCAGCGATCGGGCAAAGAATTGCAAAAAAATAAAAGTTTTATCGGTATCCGGGATTTTAGGTGAAGCTGTGCGTCGAATTTATTACAACGATTCCGTAAGCTCATTATTTATATAGGAGGAACAAATGGAGGTAACAGATTTAGCGGTTCAAGTCCGTAAAGAGCAAAAGAAAGGACCGGCTCGCCGTTTGCGGCAGAAGGGATTTGTACCGGCTATTTTTTACGGCCGCTCTGCCGAAAATATTTTGTTGGCGGTAAAAAATGATGAACTGGTCAAGCTATATAAAGATAAAAAAAATCATGCCTTTATTAAATTGATTATTGATGACGGTGGTAACAAAAAAATAGAAAAACTATCGTTAATCAAAGAGTTGCAGGTTCAACCCTTGACCGGAAGATTTTACCATGCTGATTTTTATGAAGTAGATATAAAGCGTAAGCTCATCATTGATGTGTCCTTACGCTTTATCGGTAAGGCTATTGGTGTGGAAAATGGTGGCGAGTTGCAGCATATAAAACGGGAAGTAAAAGTTTCTTGTCTGCCTTTGGATCTTCCGGATCATATTGATGTGGACGTAACTAATCTCAAAATAGGCGATTCTATAAAAATCAGAGATTTGAAGGTGGTCGAAGGAATAACAATGTTGGATAGGCCTGATGCTTCGATCGCGTCGGTTGCGGTAATTAAAGTTGTCAAGGTTGAAGAACCGGTGAAAGAAGAGGGTGTTGTTGAAGAAGGCGCTGAAGCAGGGGCCGAAGGTGCAGCAACAGCAGCAGTCGCAGCCCCTGCTGAAAAGGAAAAGGAAAAGGGGAAATAATTCGCTTATAAATAGCTATAACAATTGGGTGACAGCAAGTGCTTCCCTCGAGTTTAAAAAAAATATTTTTCTGGCGCAGTAAAGAGGGGAAGCAGGCCATGTATCTGATTTTTGGCTTGGGAAATCCGGGTAGTCGCTATCAGTTTACCAGGCATAACATCGGATTTATGGTTCTGGAAAAACTGGCCGCCCAGTGGGAAGTGGAGTTAAAGCAAAAAAGTTTTGACGCTCTTTGGAATAAAGGTAAAATCGCCGGTACCAATGTGTTGCTGGCAATGCCTCAAACGTACATGAACTTAAGTGGTAATGCGGTAAGAAAACTGCTTACTTATTTTAAAGCGGATGTAAATAATTTGATAGTAATTCACGATGATCTTGATTTACCTTTTGGCACCGTTCGCCTAAAGACAGGTGGGGGAAATGCCGGTCATAAAGGTTTGAAGTCTATTGTTTCATGCCTCGGCTCTGCTGACTTCATGCGAGTAAGGCTGGGTATTGGCAAGCCTTCTGATAAATCTCGCATTGAAGGTTATGTTCTGGAAGGATTTGAAACGAAAGAAGACGCTGTGCTCCCTCAAATTATTCAATTGGCAGCCGACGCTGCCGCCGATATTGTTATATCAGGTATGCAAACAGCTATGGCTAAATACCATACAAAAAATATAAGTAATTAAAAAAGGAGGATGGATTAATGTTACAAAACAAACGAAGTATCTGGACATTTTTACTCAGCGGCGTCATGTCATTATTGATTGCCGGAACCGCTTTTGCCGGTGAAGCGGATATCAAGCTGCCAGATTTAACAACAATTTCTTTTCTGGGCGGCGCCTTGTCAGGCATTATGATTCTTAATGTCGGACTTGTTGTCTGTCTCATCGGTATGATTTTCGGCGTGCTTCAATATCTACAAACCAAGAATCTACCGGCTCACAAAGCTATGTTGGATGTATCCCAGACAATCTGGGAAACCTGCAAAACCTATCTTTTCCAGCAGGGTAAATTCTTAGTTGCGCTGTGGATCCTGATCGCCATTTGTATGATTTATTATTTTGGCGTTTTACAGGGAAAAGTCGTATCAGACATCATTATCATTCTGGTCTGTTCTATTGTAGGTATTCTGGGTTCTTATACAGTTGCCTGGTTCGGCATCCGCATCAATACCGTGGCTAATTCCCGAGCCGCCTTTGCTTCACTGAGTGGCGATCCTTTAAACATTGTAAACATTTGTTTGAGATCCGGTATGAGCGTTGGACTTCTGCTGGTCAGCATCGAACTTTTCTTCATGATCATCATTCTGGCTTACATCCCAAAGGAATTGGCTGGTCCTTGTTTTATCGGTTTTGCTATCGGTGAATCTCTTGGCGCTTCCGCTCTGCGTATCTGCGGTGGTATCTTCACCAAGATTGCCGATATCGGTTCCGACCTGATGAAAATCGTTTTCCATCTGCCGGAAGACGACCCCAAAAACCCCGGTGTTATTGCCGACTGTACTGGTGACAATGCTGGTGACAGTGTTGGCCCCACTGCCGACGGTTTTGAAACATATGGTGTTACCGGCGTTGCCTTAATCGCCTTTTTGGCTTTGGCACTGGCGGGAAATCCCGCAATGGGCGGAAAGTTGATTGTCTGGATTTTTGCAATGAGAATCCTCATGATTCTGACCTCTCTTGTTTCGTATTTTGTCAATGATGTTATCAGCCGGGCAGCTTTTGCCGGAAAGAAAGAATTTAACTTTGAACATCCGTTAACCAATCTGGTTTGGATCACATCTCTTGTTTCCATTGCCGTTACATTTGCTGCCAGTTACTTCTTACTGGGAGATATGACTGATCAATATCAAAATCTCTGGTGGGCACTTTCGATTATCATCAGTTGCGGAACCATTGCCGGTGCTTTGATTCCCGAGCTGACAAAAGTATTTACCAGCACCTCTTCCCGTCATTGCGAAGAAGTTGTCAACGCTTCCCGTCAGGGCGGCGCTTCATTGAATATTCTGTCCGGTCTTGTTGCCGGTAACTTCTCCGCTTTCTGGGAAGGCATGACTATCATGATCCTGATGCTGATCGCTTACTTGGTTTCTAAAAATCCGGCAATCATGGCTCTGATGCCTCCGGAATTTGTCTTTGCCACGCCGGTATTTGCTTTCGGTCTGGTAGCTTTCGGTTTCCTCGGCATGGGGCCGGTGACCATCGCTGTGGACAGCTTTGGTCCGGTATCGGATAACGCACAATCCATTTATGAACTTTCCATGATCGAATCTCGCGCTGATGCAAAAGCTGTTGTAAAAAAAGAATACGGTATTGAGCCTAATTTTGAACTGGCCAAGCATTTCCTGGAATCTGCCGATGGTGCAGGCAATACCTTTAAAGCAACTGCCAAGCCCGTGTTGATCGGAACAGCCGTTGTCGGTGCAACCACAATGGTTTTTGGCATTATTATCTTGCTGGAACGCCTTTTCGGTAATGTCATTGCCAAACTTTCCCTTGTTCAGCCGGAAGTAATCCTGGGCTTGCTTATGGGCGGCGCGGTAATTTACTGGTTTACAGGAGCTTCCATACAGGCAGTTACCACCGGTTCATATCAGGCCGTTGTGTTTATTAAGAAGAATATCAATCTGGATAAAAAAGAAGCGTCTATTGAAGATTCTAAAAAAGTTGTTCAGATTTGTACCCAGTATGCTCAAAAGGGTATGATCAACATCTTCATCGTGATCTTCTTCATGTGTCTGGCTCTGGCTTTCTTTAACCCTTACTTTTTTATCGGTTATCTGATCGGTATAGCTTTCTTCGGTCTGTATCAGGCGATCTTTATGGCCAATGCCGGCGGTTGCTGGGACAACGGCAAAAAGATTGTTGAAGTCGATTTGAAGATGAAAAACACTCCGCTGCATGAAGCAAGCGTTGTCGGCGACACCGTCGGTGACCCCTTCAAAGATACATCTTCCGTTTCTTTGAACCCGGTCATCAAATTTACGACCCTGTTTGGATTGCTGGCAACGGAAATTGCGGTCACCATGACCAATACCAACTTGAAGTATGGTCTGGCTACAGCCTTCTTTATCATTGCGTTGATTTTCGTTTATCGTTCATTCTATAGCATGAGAATCTCCGCTGATAAACTGGGCGAATAATAAAGAAGTTTAACCCTAAATTTAAAAGGCGCTCCCGAAACGGAGCGCCTTTTTAATGAAACCCCCACCGTCAGGATTCCTATAATAATAAGACCCAAGCTTACGCACCTGACGATAGTAATTTCGGTTATGTAGTCAGTCGTGCCTGATGGAGATTATAAGATCATCCCCTAATCAATCCCGCGGTTTGGAATCTCCCGGCTTCAGCCGGGGGAGGAATGCGGTGTAACCCGCGGGAGGTCGCGTTATTGTAAGGAACCTCCGACTCCTTGCCCGAGGGGGCTCCACTGATGGAAGTGCCAAATTATTCTCAATGAGGAGATCATGGTCAATTGGACTATATCCGTGGAACGTATTTTGACTAAAATTAGTAAATGTTAAGAAGTGTTGGATGCACTACACTAGCAACTTCGTTCAACTACAAGTATCCAAATTATATGAATTCAGATACTTTCTTAATGGTTGGACGTAATCACGAGCTGTTTTCTTCAAATGGAGGTACATATATGATCCTTATGCCTATTCCTGATATAGATTTTGATCCAAGTGAAACCAGTATTCCATGGAAAGTATTGAAAGATAATAAGGTTGATATAACTTTTGCAACTCCTTCGGAGCGACCTGGAAAAGCCGATTTCAGAATGTTAACCGGAGATGGACTTGGAATTTGGAAAAAGCTACTCATGGCAAACCATGATGCAATAAACTATTATTCCTTGATGAAAAAAGATAAAAAATTTAATAACCCTGTAAAATATGATGACATTAATCCTGCTGACTATTCAGGAATAATGCTTCTAGGCGGTCACGCTCCTGGTATGAAGACATATTTAGAGTCAAAAAAACTACAAGATATTATTGTTAAATTTTTTGAAGAAAAAAAACCTGTTGGTGCAATATGCCATGGTGTTTTATTGGTTGCACGAAGCATTAATCAAAAAACCAAGAAATCTGTAATATATAATTATAAAACAACATCATTGCTAAAATCGCAGGAATTAATGGCATATTACCTTACATGCACTTGGCTGGGAAAATATTACAGAACATATCCAATAACGGTCGAGGCCGAGGTTAAATCATATTTAATCTTGTTTGGGGTTAATTCCCCTTAGCTTGCTACGAAAGGCCTATTCCTTATAGAGGCTTTTGATACCCCGTAGCTTGCTGCGGGGTAGTTCAT
>PLGI01000148.1 GCA_003139775.1 Syntrophaceae bacterium
ATAGTTCGTATAGCTTCCTGAAACAAACAAACCATCAACCGTGACTAAAATGCAAGACTTCAATTAGTAATAAACACTCTTCACGCATGATGACGAACAGTTCTTAGAAAAGAAACTTTAATCCCAAAGTTATCATGCTTGTGGTAAAATTAATTTTTGTACTATTTTCAAAATCGATTTCTGTATTATTTCCAAATTCGATTTCCGAAGCAAAATAACGATAGCCGATATCCACTGACAAATTATTTATTATGTCAATTTCAACTCCTGTCAATAGTTGCCAGGTAAAAGATGTGTAATCTTCTCCTACAGACGCTGAATTGATCACACCGCTTTGAGTGGCTGTTGCCGACATATCACTATAAGAACATCCAATGCCTGCACCCACATAAGGATGAAATCTTCCCAGGGGATATTTTGCAATGGCGTTAAACATAAAATTGTTTAACTTTACATCACCTTCAACAGCAACAAAGCCAGTTCTGTTTTGGCCTAATACTGACCTGTTTATATCCGGATCCAAATAACTGTATTCAAATTCAAATGAGAAATATTTTAATTGAGGTGGGGTATAACCAACTTTTACTCCTAACGCCCAAGCTTCCTGAATGTCTAAATCGTATCTATTATAATAATTCCAATTATAAGAATCACCCGAACTTGCATCGGGACTTATTGTATAGCCCCCCCATACACCAATATATCCTCCAACCTGAGCCGAAGCTGATTTCAAGGGACAGACAGCAAACAAGATGGCCAGTGTAAAAATAAAAAGATAATTGGCAACTTTTTTCATATTTTTTCTCCTTGCCTAACTCTATAAATATAATTTAAGTCTTTATACTCCACTTTTCAATGTGTCATTATGAATAATAAGCAAGAATTACACCTAAAAGAAGAAATCTACATAAGTATAAGATATTAAATAATATATAGTAATTATAAATTTTTTGATTGGATTCCTTTCATTAAAATATGGATAGAATGTATACAGTGACTAGTATCCAGTTGGATAATAAGTATCCAGAGAATCATGCTTTATCAATAACGGTTACCGGAGGGAAAAGAGTTACATAGTTATAGATAGTTTTTTTAAATAAACTTTTCTGCAAGAGATCTTTATTGATGAATATATGAGGAGAGGATGAAGAAAGAAATACTCTCCAGTTGATTTTATTTTTTAAAAAACAATTGGGCATTTTATTGAATACGGGATGAAGAACATAAAATATTGACAGCATACCTGCGTATTTATTACCCATCTGGATACCAATAAGTGGATACATTCTATCCGTTATCGCTTAAGAAATTTAAGTGTCTATTAAATAATACCTCGTAATATTGTATGTTTGTCATACATTATTCTGACTGGCATATTTCCTGCTGTTCATATTATCAAAATATTCTTGCGAAAGGAGTTTTAGAAAATGAAAAAAATATTTATCGTTATTGCTGTCCTTATCGTATCTGCAACTGTTGTGGCACCAACATATGCCCTTCAGGCCGATAAGAAACCTGGTTCCCACAAAGAATTCTGTTTTAAAAACCATCTCGGTCTTACCGACCAACAGTTAGCCAAGATGAAGGAGCTGAAAAACCGCTTCCATGCTGATACGAGAAATTTGAGATACAATCTCAAAATCAAGCGGGTAGAAATGCGTAAACTTTTCACAGATCCAAAGACAGATGACGAAACACTTCTTGCCAAGCAAAAGGAGATAAGCGAACTTCGCCAGCAGTTATCAGAAAAGAAAGCGCAGATGAAAATAGAGTGGCGTAAAATTCTCACTGCAGAGCAGATTGCTAAACTTGATAGAATGCCTCACAGACACCATGAGAGGTGGGCACATCATAGTAACCAAGACAGACAATACCCAGCAAAGAAAGAGATGAAATCAGCACCCTCTCGATCCCGATCGTAATTAGGAAGCATAGGCAAAAAAAGAAGAGATCGTTTCGTTGTTAAATAATAGATGTAAGGATAATTAATAAATTACTTAGATGAATTTTGCGTCCTCCTTGTAGTTGCTTCATCAATAGAGGATTTCATAGCCCCGGAGTAGTGCCTGGGGCTATGAAATATTACAGTCGAAAAATATTTTACATTTGATATAATTCATAAAAAAGCAGGTGTTGTATGAAAAGATATATCCCGTATATGAAAAAAAATATTTGTCTGATTGCAGTATTTATCTTGATAGGTTTTGTTCTGATAAATACCAATGGCTATGCCGCCGACAGTAAGATTGGTTTTATCAATCTACGGGAAATAATGGAAAACTCGAACGCAGGCAAAAAAGCAGGTGAAGAATTCAAGAAATTATATGATAAGAAGCATGAAACAATTGCTGCGGCAGAAAGTGACCTGAAAAGGCTCAAGGACGAATTAGATAAGCAGGGTTCAATCATGACTGAACCCGCCCGCCAGGAAAAAGGAACTACCTATCAAAGAAAATTACGCGATTATCAATTATTGGTTGAGGATTCAAATAAAGAAATGAAAGGACGGGATGAAGAAATCGCCCGTAAACTTCTTCCCCAATTTATGAATGTCGTACGCAAAATAGCCGAAAAAGAAAAATATACTTTAGTAATCGATGTTGCCAGTATGCCGTTGCCCTATTATGCAAAAGAAAATGATATCAGCAAAAAAGTAATAGAAGAGGTCAATAATCTTCCGATCGTTGAAAAATAGATTTTTCAAGTGAAAATGACACTTAAAGAAATTTCAGAGAATAATGTCTTACGAAATAATGTTCCTACTAAACGATGCATTACTCTCTTCAGAAATCGAAATTTTGTCTCTTACTTCCTCTTAGTGTTATTTGACGAATTCCGAAAATTATGCAACATTACAAACGGTAATAGTTGAAATATTGTGGCACTGCTGGGAAAAGAGGCGTTAAACGTTGAATACAAATCTCAGCTTTGAGTATCGCGAGAGTCTAGTTTGCTGGACTTGAAAAATTTTAGCAGAGAGTTCATTTATGAACATTAATAAAGGGCTAATAATTATGAGCATGGTTATTCAAAAAACAATTCGTTGTATGATATTGAGGATACTGATAGTGCTCATCGTAAATGTTGTGCTCTTATTACCTTCTACCGCATCAGCATCTCTAGGTGGCGACGTAACAACGGTGCAAGCCGATCAAGTTCGCATGAAAGGTACTTTGCGAAAAACGCCAAACAATGCGTACACAGTGCAGGAGATTAAGACGTCAACAGGCACTCTTGTGAGAGAATATCTATCTCCGGCCGGAAAGATATTTGCTGTAGTTTGGAATGGCCCATTTTTACCAGATTTGCGTCAACTCTTCGGTTCATATTTTGAACAATTCTCGCAATCAGTTAAAAACCACAAAAGTAAGGGCCCTCGGATCCGTGGGGCGCTCATGATCCGAGAGCCTGGATTGGTCGTACAAACTGGCGGACACATGCGGGCGTATTTTGGCAGAGCTTACATACCTGAATTGGTACCACAAGGAATCCACATGGAGGAAATACAATGAAGGGCGTCCGTATTTGTATATTGATCTTAGCATTGTTCGGAGTGTGGATATTACCTGTTGGGTGTGGAGGGAATAGCGGAAGTACCACTACTTCATCTACCCCCACGCAAACCATTGTGACCTCCGGCACAAATGTGCAGACAATCACCGTGAATGGCGGGCCGCCATCAGTACCTGACTATCCCCAGCCTAATACTGCGTTTACAAGCGTTACAATTTGCGAGCACGGCAGCACTTCCAATTGCGCAACGATCGATTATGTGATGGTGGACACTGGTTCGCCTGGGCTGCGGCTATTGTCTTCTGCCCTTGCCGGCAGTTCACTTTCACTTCAAACAGAAACTGCTAATGATGGTAATCAAATTGGCGAGTGTGTCCAATTTTCAGATACATCCTACGTTTGGGGACCTGTAAAAACGGTCGATGTTTATCTAGCAAATGGAAATGAGATAGCATATTCGGTACCAATTCACATTCTTGGTGATTCCACCTTTTCTACGATCCCAAGCACCTGTGAGACTGGCAGCAATCTAGAAGAAGATGATTTGAATAGCTTGGGTGCCAATGGAATATTGGGCATAGGATCATCTCAGTATGACTGCTCCGTTGGGGGAACCAACTCTTGCGCCTCCGGAAGCGAGCCGCCAACCGCTTCTTATTATGAATGCTCTATTTTGGGCTGCACATCCGCGTTCGTGAGTCTGTCGCAACAAGTGCAAAATCCAGTGGCTCTGTTTTCCAGGGATAACAATGGCGTCATCATTGAGTTACCGGCCGTTTCTGGTCCAACTCTCAGCCTTACCGGCTCAATGGTCTTTGGCATCGGTACACAAACAAACAATGCGTTGGGCAGCGCAACGCAGTTTTCTCTCGACTCGAACGGATACATTAACACAATATTTAATGGTACAGTCTTTAGTAGCTATATTGACAGCGGTTCGAATGCATATTTTTTCCAAGATACAATAGCCCAGGATAACGGATGGTACACACCTAGTAGCACATTGACTTTGTCTGCAATCATTGGAAATAACACCGATGTGAGCTTCAGCGTGGGTAATGCGGATAATATGTTCAACGACTATCCTACCTATGCTGTCTTTAACACTCTAGCAGGATACTCAAATGGCTACTTTGGCTGGGGACTGCCCTTCTTCTATGGACGCAATGTTTATACCTCGATCACTCCCCAAGGCAACGGAACGTATTTCGCGTTCTAATCCCAATATGATTGTAAGAAATTGGTACTCGAGTCACTATAATCAATTCATCGGGTTTCCCCATTAAAACAAGATTAGTCAATAGTTGAGTTTGTTGCTGAAGGGCTAAGATTTGTATCTATATTTTAACCAGAAGCAAGTATAAATGGCGGTTGAACCCTGAGACGGTAAACGAGGCGGTTTAAAAGTGTGACACCCTAAACAGACCTTTTTCAAAATAGAGTATATTTATCAGAACTCTTGTTTGAGGTAGTCAGCAGAGCATATGAACGTCAGAGCCTTATGGTGACTTCCAATCTCCCTTTTGAGGAATGGAAAGATGTCTTTGGTTCAGAACGTCTTACGGGTGCACTCCTCGATCGAATTACCCATAGGTGCCATATCATTGAAGCTAACGGCAACAGTTACAGGGGGTAAAATCAAAAAGAGTG
>PLGI01000092.1 GCA_003139775.1 Syntrophaceae bacterium
CATTTTATTTGAGTCAATTCGCTGATAAAATAATAACTTGACATATTGTGAAGCAGGATGTATAATAACAAAATTAGAAAAAGCTCGTTTACGGTGGACACCCCATCTTGCAGAGATTCTTACAAGTGTGGGGTTTTTTTATTGTGAGGCTCTCTGAAAACGAATGCAGTGAAGTTTGAAGAGTAAGCCGAACAATCCCCTGAGCGAAACGAACGGGGATTAGTGAAACCGTTAATAATAATTAGAAAAAGGATTTTTTAAAAAAAGGAAAAAGGTAATGAAGATCGACAATCCAAAAATTCGTAACATCGGGATAAGCGCGCATATTGATTCCGGCAAAACTACGCTTACCGAAAGAATTCTTTACTATACGAAAAGAATTCATGCCATCCATGATGTCAAGGGGAAAGATGGTGTGGGAGCCACTATGGATTCCATGGAGCTGGAAAAGGAACGTGGAATTACAATAGCTTCCGCCGCCACATATTGTGAATGGAAAGGCTATGAAGTAAATATAATAGATACGCCGGGGCATGTCGATTTCACCATAGAAGTGGAAAGATCGCTCCGTGTTTTGGACGGCGCCATTCTTGTTTTATGCGCTGTAGGCGGCGTTCAGTCTCAATCCATCACAGTTGATCGTCAGATGAAAAGATATAAGGTTCCGTGCATTGCCTTTATTAATAAATGCGACCGCAGCGGTGCTAATCCTTTCCGTGTAATCAGCCAGTTAAAAACAAAGCTGGGCCACAATGCCGTGGCCATGCAGATTCCTATTGGTTTAGAAAATGAAGCCGAAGGCGTCGTTGATTTAGTCAGTATGAAAGCGCTTTATTTTGATGGTGATAACGGCGAGATTGTCCGCGAGGTGGAAATTCCGCAGAATCTTCTGGAAGAAGCCAAAGCAAAAAGGGAAGAATTAATTGATGCCGCTTCGGTGTTTTCTGATGAATTGACGGATGCAATTCTGAATGAAAGTGGAATAACTTCCGAATTGATTTACGAAGCTCTGCGCAAAGGGACATTGCAAAGAAAAATAACCCCTGTTTATATGGGATCAGCGTATAAAAACAAAGCCATACAGCCAATGCTGGATGGTGTTAATTATCTTTTGCCATGTCCTTCCGACGTAGAAAATGTGGCGATGGATATGGATAATAATGAAGAACTCGTAGTGCTGGACAATGATCCCGAAAAACCAATTGTTGCCTTGGCCTTTAAATTGGAAGATGGCCAGTATGGGCAATTAACCTATGTTCGCGTTTATCAGGGAACAGTGGCGAAGGGGTCAACTATTGTCAACATCCGCAACGGCAAAAAGGTGAAGGTTGGCCGTGTTGTGCGGATGCATGCTGATCAAATGGAAGATGTCGAATCTCTACAATCCGGATACATCGGAGCGTTATTTGGAATTGAATGTTCCTCCGGAGATACTTTTACTTCCCAGGGAACAAATGTAACTATGATTTCCATGTATGTGCCCAAACCGGTTATATCTGCGGCCATTACGACCAAAGACAACAAGTCGCAAATGGCTATGGCCAAGGCGCTAAATAGATTTTGTAAGGAAGATCCCACTTTCAAAACTTTTGTTGATCCCGAAACCAATGAAACAATTATCGAAGGTATGGGTGAATTGCATCTGGATATTTATGTGGAAAGAATGCGGCGGGAATATGGTGCTGAGGTCACGACAGGTAATCCCCGCGTTGCTTATCGCGAGACAATCACACAGCGTGCCGATTTCAATTATACCCACAAAAAACAAACCGGTGGCTCCGGTCAATTCGCCCGCATTGCCGGTTTTATTGAACCGGTCAGTGATGCCGATTTTGTTTTTGAAAATAAAATATTCGGCGGTGCCATTCCTACACAATTTATTTCTGCTTGCGAAAAAGGATTTAAACAAAGTATGGCCAAAGGGCCGAAATTGGAATTTCCGATTACGGGTGTGAAAGTGCTCATCAATGACGGCGCTTCCCATGCGGTGGATTCTTCGGATATGGCTTTCCAGGCATGCGCTCGCGGTGCATTCAAGGACGCGTATCTGCGGGCCAAGCCGGTTATCCATGAGCCAATAATGAAAGTAGTTGTAGAAACTCCGACGGAATTTCAAGGCCCTGTAATGGGACTTTTAAATCAGCGCCGCGGCATGATTATCGGCTCTCAAGATGAAGATGTTATGTGCGTGATTGAATCACAGGTGCCGCTGGCGGAAATGTTTGGATTTTCGACTATTCTGCGTTCAGCCACGCAAGGCAAAGCGCAGTTCACGATGGAATTTGCCATTTACCGGCAAGTGCCACAGTCAATCGCGGAGAAGATTACTCTGGAAGCGGCTGAAAATAAAAAATCAGCCGCGTAATAGATTCAAAATATGTTAACAAACAGCAGTTCCCTGAAACGGGAAGATAATGTTATTCATTTAACTTATAAGGATATTGTCATGATAAAAAAAGAAATGATTTACCGTAATCCTCTCATTAAGCTTGGTTATGAAAATGAAGATATTTTGCAAAACGGCGGGTTTGGCGCCGTTTTAGCCCATGCCGGAGTAGGGAAGACCGCTCTGCTTGTTCAGGTTGCTTTAAACGCGATGTTGCGCGAACAGCCTGTTCTGCATGTAAGTCTCAACGATGCCGTGAGCAAAGTTGATGTCTGGTATCAGGAGTTGTTTCATAACATCGCCGCAAATTATGATGCTGCTGAAATTCAAGATCACTGGGACAAAATTCAGCCTTATCGTTTTATCATGACTTTCAAAGTAGAAGGTTTCAGCGCGCCGAAGCTGGAAGAACGTTTAACCGACTTAATGGAGCAAAATATTTTCAAACCGCATACGGTAATCATCGACGGATTTAAATTTGATGAAGCCGGTCGCGGGCCGCTCGAACAATTAAAAGAGTTGGCGCGGAAATATTCGATGCGCATTTGGTTTACCGTTCATACGCATCGCCATATACCACAGCAAGAAAATGGATTGCCTCTTTCTTTTTTACACGTGACGGATTTATTCGATGTTATTGTGCAGCTGGCCGCAAAAGGCGATGAAGTATATATTAAATCTCTCAAAGGAAAATCAACCGATTCCGCGCTAAACGATTTGCTTCTTGATCCCGCGACGATGCTGATCAAAGACGGCAAATAAGAAAAGGCTGTCAAGAAAATGATTTTGTCAGATTTAGTTCACATACCTATTGTTTTCAAAATCACTTGTTCAGGGTTTTTATCATTTCTCCTGCATGAGTTACTGAAGCAATGGGATGAACCGCAAAGTAGACAAATGGGGTGTACCGTTGGATTGCTTTGATAACTTCTACCTCAGTCCCCTGAACGACTGAATATCCGTGATTTTCGCCAACAAATACTCCCCAATCCTTGAGTATGCCTTTTTTTATATCTTGCTTAATCACCTTCATTAGCATCTTAAATTCAACCCCACGCTCTTTTAGATCCGCCGGTATTTTTGTCCGGTCAAGTTCCCAAAGCAATAGATATTTTCCCATATCTTGTCATCCTCTTGATTAAGTTTTACAGACAACGAGCGGACTCCAGATTCTCTGAAGTTTGTAAACGTCATGAAATGTAATAGCAAGTAGTCTGCCAACAACCAAAGGAAAATAATAATTTTGGATTCATGCTTTAATAACAGGGATTTAAACTACTAGAAGAGAACAGCATCGAAATATGAAATGATTCGTTTGGCCTCAGTATTTGGTGGAACCTCAGCATATTGAGGGATGCTTTGAAGAGATGTGGATAGTTAGGCCGGATCTTTGTCGTAGGGTTCGAATTGTGTTTATTGTGAAACTCAAATTGCGAAAGCGAATAACCTAAATACCCTGAAGGGCACCATGGGGTCACTATAGGCGCAGCGGAATTTTTAAGTTAATGAGACCCAAGCTTCAGTGCACTTTGTTTCTGAAGCTTGGGTCTCATTATTGTGGGGAGACTCCGGCTCCTGCCAGAGGGGGCTCCACTGATAATTGTTTGAAAGTTAGCGCGGCAAGAAGCCTGATTGATACCCTTGACATCTTAAATAATATGAATATATATTAATCATATATAAATGCAGCATAGGTTTACGATTCGTCAAGCAATTAATAGTTGACATCCTGCGAATACTACTTTATGCGTATACAAGACAATCTATCTTAAGCGATAGCGTTTTCTGTGGATTAAGTTTTGCCGACGGCAGGTCGGCAAAATGCATATTTCCGGGAGGTTGAAAATGAAGATGACCAAGCTGGCCATAGTCACTTGTGATGAAAAATATTTGCAGCAATTTACTAATCTTCTGCATGGGGAGAAAGATATCAGACTCCTCAGTACCATCATCATCAAAAATCTCAAGAGCGAGGTGAAACAGACAATTGCCTTCGTGAATCAAATGATTGAGCAGCGACCGGATATACTCCTCTTGGATCAGGTCATTTTGCTAGAGGTGGCGTCCCTGAATTTGGGAAAAATCTTCGACTATAGGGATAAATTGCCTAACATGAAGACCATCATCGTCGACGAACGATACAACGAGGAAAACGTTATGGCGATGATGATGGTGGGTGCGCGTGGGTTTTTCCAAACCGCGCTGGGTGACAAGCAACTTATTAAATGCATTCGCGTGGTCGCCCAGGGAGAGATCTGGCTCGATGCTAAGCTAATCACACGGGTTTTCGATGAATTCATCGAAGAATTCGTGAAGAAAAGAGATCTTCTTAAATCTCTCACCCACCTGAATCTGGCAAAACTGGAAACGCTTTCCCCGCGGGAGATGGAGATTATGGCTCTGATCAGCGAAAGCATGACCAATGAAGAGATCGCCGATAAGCTTTTCTTAAGCGCCAAGACCGTCAAGACCCATCTGCGCAACATCTTTGCGAAGGCTGAGATCCGGAATCGGGTCGAGGCCGCGCTTCTGTATACGCGTCATACTCTAATGTTGCATTAGTTATTTTCGCCTAACTCATAGATAATTCAAGAGGATGATTGATTATTATTTGAACGTCAATTTAGCATGACTTCTTTTTGATTTAAAGGTGTTTATTGGTTTGCGTTTGAAAGGGAGTATGTCCGCCAAAAGTATCGGACGCTCGCCTTCAAGGAAGAAATTAACACCTCAGTTTAAACTTGCTGTTTATTAAAGTGTTGGTTAGGACACTTAATCAAATCAACGCCAGGCTATAGGGCCACCGTCATACCGGTGGTAGATAACCTTTAGGTTACACAGGCTGGTATCCAGACGCTGTTCCGGTGAAAGCCGGGAACCAGTTATAAAAATACGGTATTCCATATCGAGCCATACACCGTACCTGATACGGGGTACGGAATGACAAAGGAGTAGAGAATTATTTCCCCAGGCATTTTGATTTGCCTTTGCCGCGGCCTTCGGTAGTTTCGTCTGTTAAAATGTTATTTTCAAATGTAAGGGCGTAAATGAAATCCCCTTCGCCGCAGTTGTAGTGCCATATTTCTAATTTTTTGCCGCATTTTCTGGAGTTTTTGTTGGTTGTAGTTGTGTATTGGCGATTTTCACAAGACTTTTCCTTTGTTGTCGGTTTGCCGCAAGTCATCAGCACCTGCGTTTTAGAATCACCGCTACCGACTACACCTGATCCACAGCGAAAAGCCCAAGCGTTGCCGATGGAAAATGATAAAAAAAGAATTGCCGCAAAAAAAATAATTGTTCTGTTTGTTTTCATTTTTCATCTCCCTTAATTAGAATTAAATATTCATATTTATAAAGATCATAAACAAACTGCCGGATGATTTCCTGCTCATCATTAATCGGACTTATGAGCCGCAGCGCCGTCTTTACTTTATCGTTAAAATTCAGCGGCAGAAAATCGGCAAAAGCCCCGCGTCGTGTTTTATAATGTAGCATTTCAGCAATTTTCTGCAAGTAAGAAAATTTAATGGTAAATTCGTTATGGCCTTTTAGAGAAATAATTTCCGGAATGCCTGAAGATTGCAGGGACACATAAGGTTTCATTGGTTCAGGCACAACGGCTTCGCAACTATGCTCGCTTAAATAAATATATTTGATTCCGGCTAAACAAAGTTTTTCCATTATTTCTATGGCGCCGATATTGATGTTTTCTTTTTCATTCAAGCCCAGAGGCAAATTATATTTTTTAATAAAATATTCCAATCTTTCCAAAAAAAAGGCAATATTTTTATCTGAATTATTTTTCTTCCCCTGAGGTGTTACTAAAGCCGGCAGATCTCCCAAATTTTCATTCAAGATAGCCAAATCAAAACCAGACAAGGCTTCGGACGGAACTGCCAGAATATCAGCCAGCTCGAAATCAACCTCAAATGGCTGTAGGGTTTCTTTTTGTTTAGCCAGAAGATAAGGGGAGATATCGATCATTTTTGCCCTCAGTTGCGGATTTAAAGTCAGAAAGTCACGCATTAAATAACCCATGCCGCCGCCTATTTCCAAAACGGCGTGGATATCATCAAAGGGAATTATTCCGTTTAAGAAATTATACAGATGCTGACCGAAAGAATTCGGCGACGTCAAAATTTTACGGCAGGGGCTGTTGACGGGCTCCAGCGAATTGCAGACAGTAAGCTCCCAACCCAGCGAATTTAAATCCTGCTGATGATAATTGGCTGTGGAATTAATAAAATAGTTCATAAAAAGTGATGAAGAAAAACATTTTTCTCCTTGTTACCATATTTTGAAAATTATGCTATTAAAATTCGTCGTGTCTTTGCGAGTCCCGATTCATCGGGATGAAGCAATCTCGTTGTTGGAATTAGATTGCCACGGCAGCCGAGGGCTGCCTCGCAATGACAATAAATATTGCAATACAATCTCCTATAATATGTAATTGAGCATGAAGCTTTTTGTTAGCAATAAATTGGTTAAAAGAAACATTAATGTCCTCGGGGAGACAAAATGTCACGATATTCAGAAAAAATAATAGAGCTTCTACATATTGATTATCCCGATCTTTCCGATTGGATAATAATTTGCGCCAACGACAGAGCTGTTGATCCTATGAGGAACCGTATTCAGGGAGAGTTAGGCGGCATACTTCCCCGGGTTGAAGGTCTTAATTCCTACATAGCGAGAAAAAACAGCGAAAGATTGAATCTTCAGCCTGTTCCTGGCGATGAGCAGTTGCTTTATTTTATCCAGTTCATTGCTGAAAAATTTCCGGTAGAATTATATCCGGCGCGGCGCGCCACAAGCCTTTTACCCCTTATCGCCAAACTTGCGGAATATAAAATCAGCAGGGATACGATTTATGGAGCGGAGCGGTTTACAGAAGATGAATGGGCTAGGCTCGAAGAATTTCTGGAAATTGCGCAGGCTTTTCGAAAGTGGCTTGCAAAATTAAATTTCTTCATGCCGGAGCTGGAAATGGCGGCGCTCGAAGAAATCACTCCCGGCGAAAAGGAAGTGTTTATTGGACTCCCTGAAATAACGCCGGTGACCGAACGTTTCTATCGAAAGATAAAAAAAGACAGGTTGTTCATCGATTCGCCGCTGTTCGGAGCTGATTTGTCCGGACCGGAAAAACTGCCTTTTGATTCGGCAAAAAATCTTGTGTTGTCATTCGGCGGCGGAGTTGCGCCATCAGAAGACGCTGACATTGAGTTAATCTCGCTTGCCGGGATTCATGCCCTGGTTGATCTTGTTACACTGGAGGTTTCCACTTTTCTGAAAGAGAGATCAGGCAACGAGCAGATGATGATCTTCCTGCTTGATGAATCGCTCACACCGATGCTTTGGAACAGGTCGCTCAGGTATTTCGGCAATGCCATCAATCTTGCCGTTTGGCTGCCGTTCTCGACAACCTCGGCCGGAAGAAGGCTGATCGCGGAAATAGAAAAAGCCGGCCGGTCACACCGTACGCCTGATTTTAAAAAATTTGCCACAACCTGCGCAGTGGAATTATCCAAAAACCGGGAAAATTATGTGCGTGAGGAATGCCAGGCGTTTGAGACGGTCATCTCTTTTGCCGCGCTCCTTGATTTCTGGAAAGAGCGGCTGGGGCGCAATCTGGCCGATGCCGCAAGAATGCTGATTGAGGCGAGAAAGTTCCGCGTGAAGGGCTGCAAATCGGCTCCGGTGCAGGTTGTCGGTTTCGGCCATGTTTCAGGCGAGGGATTCAGCCGGGGATTGATACTTTCTCTGGACAGCGGCATCATGCCGACTCAGCCTTTTGAAGGACCTTTTATCAATCCGGTACATGTCCCGCAGATGCGCAAAAGTGTGTTTGAATATGAAGATTTGATTTTCCGGCAGATTCTGGCGCAGGGCGACAAAATTAAAATAGTCGGGGTGAACGATACAATAAGGGAGCGAACGCCGAGTTACTACATGAGCCTGCTGGCGCAGGAATTTGGAAAACCAATCACGGCAACTGCGTTTAAAGAATTGCTTCCCGCAAGGTCAGATAAAGAAAAGACCGCGATAGCAATTGATGAGAATCTGAGAAACAGACTGAAAGATTTCACTTATTCGTTTTCGAGCCTTAACAAAATTTTGTCCTGTCCGTTTTTGTTCTATCATCAATATATCCTCGGGATTGAACCTCCTTCATTTATGGATGATGACGAAAAAATAAATATGCAGGTGGGAAGTTTTGTTCACAAATTCCTCCAACAGCTCTCGACCGTCGCCAGGGAAAGATTTGATGACTGGGAGAAGCTTTTTGATAAGCTGTGGGCAAGTAATGAAAACGCCGCCGTGAGAGATATTTACGGAATAAATATCTACATGCTCAACGCGAAAATTTTATTACAGGAGATATACGAGGACGAGAAGGAGTCCGGCGAGCGCATAATTTTTGCCGATAATGCCCTGGCGTGCGAGAAAAGATTCACCGGGATGATCGCCGGGAGTTATAAGATAACCGGATTTTCGGACCGACTGGCCAATATCGCGGGACGAACCGAGGTTATTGATTTCAAGTATTCCAAAAAGAAAGATGAGTACAAACTTTTGAAAAAAACAACGGTGCTGGAGCGCTTTAAAGAAAAAGGTGTTTTACACCCCGCGGCACAGCTTATTATCTATCAGCACTTTAATAAAGAGGCGCAAGGAGCGCGCTTTTATTTTTTGAAAGAACCCTCAACAGAGCGGGAAATAGAACTTCCTCCTGAAGAAAGCGCCAATGCCCAAGAACTGATGCTGGCCATCAGGGAGCGCCTGGACGCGATAATCGATGGCAGTGAACTTTTGCCTGAGCATGATTGTCAGGCCTGTGATTACTGTCAGTTTCAGGCCTTATGTGGCAGGGAAGATTATTACAAGGCTTTGCGGAGGAATATCTGATGAAAAGTATTCTTCTAAAAGCCTCTGCGGGTTCGGGAAAAACAACAAGGATAACCGAAGAGGTGTTCAACAGAATACTTATCGGCGGGAAATTCATCTCCGCGCTGACCTTTACCCGCTCCGCCACAACCGAAATGCGCTCCCGGATAATGATAGAGATAGCCGAAAAAAGGGGGCTGACACTGTTGGAGCGCTTGCGGCTGATTATGGAGGCGGGACGCGTCGGCTATTCAACGATAGATTCTTTTTTCTATAGGCTCTTTGCCGCGTCCGGTTTTGCGCCAAAACTTGCGGACGAGAAGGAGCAGATAGAATTATTGCGAGAGATAGAAGTCCTTTTTCGCGACAATGTCATGGAAAGCGGCAAGGCCAACAAGATAATTGTGGCGGCCAGAATATTAAGAACAGACATGGACACGCTTTGGGAACCTCTGGCGGAGGAGCAAACAATCGAGCGCTGTCAGATGGATATGGCGAGGCTAAATGACCTTGATGATATTATGAAAGAGAACGGAGTGTTGAGGAATACGCTTTCATCTCTCAGTGAAAAAGCAAAAACTTTGGCAGACCAAGTGCCGTCTCGTATTAACGACTGGGTTATAAATGCTTTAGCTGATTATGATAAATTCATTTCCAAAACGGTAGCAACTCATTGTGATTTGGAAAATTACAAGAGCCTTGGAAAAAATATAAAGTGGAATGAGAAACCTTATTCAGAGCTCAACATGATTTTTAAGGATTATAGAGAAACCGCCGAGAAGCTGTCTATCAACAAGGCTCTTCTTCGAGAGCTGGCCGTGGCATTTCTTTGCGAGGTATATTTTGAAGCAGCTGACGCTGTAAAGAACGAAAAAGGATTAATATTTTTCCACGATGTGCGCAGAGGCCTCCTTGCTCTGGACGGTGCGGAGTCTAATGAACGTCCGAAGTTGATGAGCAATTACTTTTCTCTGGGACTTGACCGGACAGAGCATTTACTGATTGACGAATTTCAGGATACTTCAAAAGGTGACATCGAGATATTGCTGCCCCTGATTGACGAGATTTTATCCGGCCGGGGCGAGCGCGGCGAAAGGTCGTTCTTTGCTGTAGGCGATTGGAAACAAATGATCTACGGATGGCGCGGCGCGGACCGCGAGGCTCTGGAAGAGGCTATCGGCAGCTACATTACTAACAAAATAATCACGGAAAGCTCGCTCGAATACAATTATCGCAGCACGCCGCTGCTTATTTCTTTTTTCAATGAACTTGTCGAAAATCTCTTTACCGGAAAAGAAAAAACCGAAATACAGAAACCACCGGATGAAATTAAAGCTTTTGAAGGTGTGACAGAGGTGAATCGTGTTGAGCTGGAAAAAGACGGCTATTCGCAAGATGCTTTCTATTCCGCGATAGTTGAATATTTGCAAAAGAAAAAGGCGGAGTATGGCTGTCCTTGGGGAGATATGGTGGTGCTTGCTTTGACCAACAACCATGTGCAGAAGATAGAAGCCGAACTGCTCAAAAACGATATTAGAGTGTCAGCGATCAAAGGAAGGCAGCTGCTTTCTACTCAGGAAGGTGTTGGGGTAATGTTTTTCATTGCCGGTGTTCTGGCGAAAGAGGATGATACCCGATTTGTTGCCACAGCAGCGGCGTCGCCGTTATGGAGAGATATATTCGGCAATATTGAGGATATACGGGCCCAGTTTGCGCAAAAGTTCCCCCGGCCTTTCGGCTTAATGGCCGTCAGTTGCGCGATTGAACTGTTGCGCGGGAAGCTCTCCTCGACAATACTTGATATTTGGCAGGATGAAGCGCAGGCATTTTTCAGTGAAGGCGACGCTGACGTGGATGGTTTTCTTCTCAGGATGTTCAACATAAGGTTTAGCGTAAAAGTGCCGGAGTCTGAGGACAGTGAAAATATCAAGGTTGATACTATCCACGGTACAAAAGGACTTCAGTTTAAGCATGTTTTTATTTTCTGGAATGAGGAAGAAAGAGAGTCGCCTTTTTATCTGGAATCTGAAAAATGTCATGTGCAATTTTCGAGCAAGGAAATTGATTTCCTGAGTGCCAGTGAATCAGAAGTTGCAAGAAATATCATTGCAATGCACGAAATAAATCTGGCGCGGCTACGCCGGGAGAAGGCGAATGTTTTCTATGTCGCCGCAACAAGGGCCATACGAACATTGACCGTTTTTCTGCCGAAAAAAAAGGATGAAAACTATAAGCCTGTCCATCAAGCAGTGCTGGATACATTTTTGCGGTTTGCGCCGGATGGAAGTAGAAAAGAGATATGTTCTTCGTCCGGTAAGCCGGAAGAACCGCAACCCTCAATAATGTATAATGTACCCGCAAAACATAATGATGAGCCGGAAAAATATGGCGAAATTGATCCGGCGCTTATATCGGCTTACATCAAGGCCGGTATCACGAGAGGTGATCATTTGCATCGCTGGCTGGCAAAGGTTATTGATCAGACAGTACTTCCGCTGGCCGGAGAACTAAACGATGAAGAATATGAGACGGTGATTCGTTTTATGGAAAGGAGTGATGTTCTCCCCGTAATGTTCCGGCCGGGCAATCTTTATATCGAACAGCAGATATCGGATAAAGAAAATTTTGGTATAGTGGATAGAATGATTGTGTCGGATAATCTCGTTACCATCATTGATTACAAGTCCGGTTCGATGAAAGGGCTCAGGCAGAAATACGATGAACAGCGAAAGCGTTACACAAAGATTATGGAAACGCTCTATCCGCAAAGAAGAGTCGAATATTATATGCTTTCGGTAGATATTTGATGAGTTTTATGAGTCTTTTTATTTGAAGGGATGTTTATTACATTTTTCTGCGTGGAATAAATTCACAGACAGACGAAAATAACGGGGTCTATTTTAATAGACCCCGCGAGGCACTTCTGCGGCAATTGGAAAAAATATTTTGAGAATATTTCATAGTGACATTGGCAAAGAAATCATTCGGTGATTCCGATAAAAAGACTCCCTCGCGATTATCACGAGAGAGTCTTTCTGTTACCTCAAAACAGACAATCAAAATTTCAATTGTGTTTATACTTTTTTCGGCAATCTGAGCAAGGTGAAATCCAGCACAAACTTCGAAAACTAAAAGCACCGCGTCAGCGAATTAGTGTTAAAGCTATTTCTGCCCCAGCGGTAAGACTACTCTCTTAAAGTTTTCATTGATTACCTGTGCCATGGCGCAGTAAATGGCCGAAAGACCGCAGAAGATACCTTCGTAGCCGGTTGCAACCGCCCATGTTCCGGTCCAGCCTAGCGCATCACGTGCCGCAAGCATCCAGAACAGAATGGTCAGCGACAGAAAAACAACCTGAAGTCCCCGATTTGCCTTCCATGTGCCGATCCACATAAAAAATGTAAACAGTCCCCACATAAAAAGATAGCAGGCCATGAATCCTTCCTGGTTTTTGGGTATATCAAATTTCCCATTAAAATAAATGAGGAACACAAGGGTCAACCAGAAGGCGCCGTAGGAAGTGAAAGCAGTGGTGCCAAAGGTATTGCCTTTTTTAAATTCCATACACCCTGCGATCATCTGAGTAATTCCCCCATAGAAAATACCCATTGCCAGAATAACTGCGCTGACTGGAAACAGACCGGCGTTGTGTATGTTTAAAAGAACAGTTGTCATTCCAAAACCCATCAAACCAAGCGGTGCCGGATTAGCAAGATTGTCAGACATAAGAAACCTCCTCGAGAATTTTTTTCCTTTTATTAAATTTTTATTTTTATGTCAAATAGAAAAATCAGAAATACGGAAATATAATTTTTTAAATTGCACGGTTGAATACTCTATAGTGGAGCCTCCGGCATAGCAACGTTGGCTCCCACCTATAGCGCCTGAAGCCGTCCCTGTGGATGCAATATTGCCAGAGCAGTTGTTGCCGGAATATTAGTGTTACTGGTGATCAGACGGGCGGTAGCTATGACCCGCAATAAAAGCTCAAAATCATCATTATTTATTCCGGCAAGAGGCGTGTCGGGATGGGTGATAAACGGGCCGATGCCCAGAGCATATCGGCATCCAAGAGTTTTATCACCAGCAGATCATCCGTAGGCTAATATTTCCAGTGTCTGATTCGGTAATCACACTATGTTTCCGGTGCCTGTTTCAAAATCCAGTTCCTTGCAGGAAATGTTTCAATCAGAAACAAGTCAATTGTCGGAGATTTTGCCAGAGTTGATATTCCCCTTTTCAAAGGCTTCCATTTTTAAGTTGAAGATCAATATGCGGACAAATTTCCCCTCGGAGCTGCAATCAGCTATACATTTTAATTCCATTAATTCACCATCAGCAGGGGAGAAATCAGTTTTCTTTATTACCATACCGAGGCGCGTTAGAACCCGTATCTTTTTCAACTGCCTTTCCCCAAGATTTACTGCAGTTATACTAAACCCTTACCCCTACGGAAAGAGATAGATTTCTTATTTTATAACAAGGATATTTCGTCAAAGGTGCCGTAGGCAAAATCCAAAAATATAAGACGGTTACGAAGCGGAGTCCCGATCCCGGTAATTATTTTTATCGCTTCCTGTACTTCCCAGGCGGCGATTACCGCGGCAGTCGCCGCGGGATTACCGGTATACGTTTCAATCCCGCTTTCGTTTGAGGATAAACCGCAAATAGCATCAAGCCCTTTATCTCCAGGAAAGATAGTCATCAACTGACCGCTAAAACCAGCTATAGCTCCGTGAACAAAGGGAATCTTTAATTCATTACAGGCTTGGGCCACAATCCGTCGGGTTTTCAAAGTGTCCAACCCGTCAAGCACCACGCTTGCACCTGTTATTATTTCTTTAATGTTTTTGGAATTTATGGTTTTATTGACTGCTAAAACCTTAACGGCGGAATTGATTTTCTTTACCCGGATCGATGCTATTTTAACTTTTGATTTATTTAAATCACCCTCTGTGGCCATTACTTGTCTATTAAGATTGTTTTCCGTAAATTTGTCATTATCGATGATCACTAAATGACCGATTCCTTGCCGGGCGAGTAATTCTATTATCGTTCCCCCCAGCCCACCCGCACCACAGACGACTATTGTGGAATGAAGTAATTTAAGTTGTTCTTCAATACCGATAGTGCCGATGTTACGTACGTATCGAACAGGAACTACATTCTGTTTGAGGCAGGATATTTCTATTTCACGGAGAGGGATTCTTTTTTTAGAAGCAATAGAGCGTACAGATTTTAGGTCTATAACACGCAATTTTTTCTTGTTAGGCGCCGTCCAGCATTTGCTCAGCCGGATGATTAGATTGTCGGTAGATTGACCTGTCGCCATATTTACTTCTAGATTTAAAAAAAATAAAGTTACTATTAAATGAATACCCCATCCGGCGGATGGGGTATTCAAAGCTTTAGACTTTTTAAAAATCCACTTGAGCTAATTCTATTTCTTTTTTCCCATTATAAATGTTGTTGCTCCCGTAAACCAGAGCGCCTGATTGGCATCGCCTTCAAAAACAACCCTTCCATCATATGCAGCTTCAGAGGATTCATTGAGATCTTCCGATGCCATGACCTTGAAAGCGGTATTGGAATCCTTCCAGACCAAGGCCACGTCAAATCCTTTTTGATCGGCACCGGATACTGACGAAAATTTCCCGTTGTCGAAAATAAACATTCTTCCTCTTTTACCATCGGCGGTTTTAATCAAGACCTTTGTTTTTTCTTTTTTAATGTATTCCTGAAACTCAGGATCTTTCTTGGCTGCTTTCTTAAGTTTGAGATAAAGAATAAAAAGTAAAAATGTAAATTTCATTTATGTTCCCTCATTTTTAGCCGCCGGCGATTCTGGGCAGCAGATCGATCTTGTCGCCATCTTTAAAGTTAATTGTATTCAGTAGTTTTATATTCGTGCCATTGAGCAGGATATTACTGTTATCCCAAATGGATTCCTTTTTACCAACTTTCATGGCCTTAATCTTTTTCTCGAATGCAGGACCGAAATTTTTCTCCACATAATCCCTGGCTTCGCCAATATTATCCAGATTGACTACTACCGTTCTCGCGCCGAGCAAAGATCTCCATGCCCCGATGAAGTTTATATTAATTTCAGCCAAATATGTTACCCTTCAATAATGGTTCCAGGAACATCTGTTCTCATCGTTGAACTTGACGCACAACAACTATTCCGCCATAATGGATGCGGCGATTTCCGGGATACCCAGACTCTCCAAACGCTTTTTCGAAGGCTTGCCGGTATCCTTGTTCCAGTCTCTGATGGCATAATACTCCGGTAGCATCTTCTCCATATTGGGTACATGACCTTCCTGTCCACCCTCTGGAATAGGCCTAATAGCCAGTTCCGGCAAGACATCGTCTTTCGCGGTAATTCCAAGCTTGCAGGACAGTGACCTCTGCATTTGAAAGGTACGTTCCCCCGCCTTCAATAATTCATCCATAGTTGTGTTCCAGCCTGTAGATGCATTAATCATATCGATAAGTATACTGAAGGGTATCCCGGCAAAATGACAGATTCCCATTGAGTCAGTCATATTTCTGAAATTCTGCCCTTTAACAACACCGGGAGCTTTATTATCGTCCCAGCGGTCAGTGATTTCTATATCAACGTCAGGATGACCTGTTCCAAGGTCGACCTGATAGGCGTCATTTTTATTGTGATCCGCTCCACGCGGAGCGGTCGCATAAACAAGACCCATGGAATGATAAGCTCGCGGATCGTGCATGGGGAATTCCAGCCCTTTGCATTGGACGGCTTCTCCAGGCGGGCGGCCGTATTTTTTTGCCATCCTCTTGGTTCCCCCCGCCAGAACAGCGCCAAAGCCTTGATTTTTAGCAATCTTATGAACCAACTCAACGGCCGCATCGGTATTGCCCCAGGTCAGTTTCAGCCCTTCTGTATCTTTCTCTGTAATGACTCCGAGACTATACAAGTAGAAAGCATAGGCGGCGCTGGCACCGCTGCTGATCGTATCAAATCCATAAGCGTTGCATAATTCGTTAAAATATACGGCATCGGACATATCGACATCCAAACCCATCAATGCACCCCAGGCGATTAAGGTTTCATATTCAGGTCCTTCGACCCGGTCATATAAATGCTTACCTTCTTTGATCTGGAGAACTTTGCGGCAGCGTATCGGACAGCCATAACAGGCGGTGCTGTCCGTCTGATATTTTTCCAACTGTTCAGCTCCGCTTATTTTAGCCTGTGGAGGAAAAGACGGTGCGGTATAATAATTGGCCGGACTGTCCCCGAAGGCAATGGCTCCATCAACCCATCCGGCTGTACCGCTTTGGTGCCAGAGTATGGTCATGAAACTTTCTTTAACCTCGGTCATGGCTAGGCGTGCAGCTTCTCGGAATCTTTCCGGATCAGCCATGGGCAGCTTCATCTTGCCGCGCACCGCAATCGCCTTAACCTTCTTTGAGCCCATAACGCAGCCCAATCCCGCCCGACCGAGGCAGTGGCCATACTCAGACATAATATTACCGTAGGGAACAAGATTCTCGGAAGCGACACCGATACAGGCAACCTGGACGCGTTTATCTCCATATTCATTTTTAATTTCTTCCTGTGTCTTGACGGTGTCTTTCCCCCACAAATGACTGGCATCCTTAATCTCTGCCTTGCCGTCCTTAATGTAAATGTAAACGGGCTTGGCGGATATGCCTTTGAGGATGATACCGTCATAGCCGGCATTTTTGAGTTCCGCTCCGAACCATGATCCGGCATTCGCATCTCCATAATACCCGGTGTAGGGAGATTTTGTGGCGCCGCCCCAGCGACTGACGCTGGGGCCGCTCGTGCCATTGAGGAGACCAGTCATAAGGATAAGAGGGTTATCCGGTCCCAATGGATCGGTTTTCTCATCAACCATGTCGAAGAGGTAGCGCGCGGCCAAACCGGTGCTGCCGATAAAATCGCGTGCGTATTTTTCATTCAGCGGCTCATCCTGAAGCGTTCCCTTTGTAAGATCGGCAATGAGTAGTTTGCCCTGATATCCGTTCATTGTCTTCCTCCTAATCTTTTCTTTTAAAAATTTAAAAATCTATGGACTTACCGTCATAGGCATAGCGGAAAAGTTTTTCCAGATCTTCAGTCCCTGGCACGCGCGGAGCAGTCATGGTCATGACCTCATTCAACGCCCGGTTAACCAGTCCCTCCATTTCTTTTTCCCACTGGGCTTTGTCGATGCCACACTCCTTGACGGAAAGCGGTTGTTTAATTTCTTTGGCTAGAGTGCGTATTCTCGCAATCAGAGCTTTAGCGCATTCTTTATCTGAACCGGCATTAAGACCGCAGTAACGCGCAATCTCAGCTATTTTGACCAGCGCTTCCTCGGAGCCGTTGATGATATACTCCAGTGTATAGGGCAAAAAGAGCCCTACCGTGCGTCCGTGGGGCATATGGAAAATTCCACCGAGCGCATGTCCGGTGCCATGGGCCAGCCCGAACATGGAATTACAGCCGCTCAATCCGCCCATCATAGCCGCATTCATCATCTCCTTGCGCGCATCGACGTCCTTCCCGTCTTTATAGGCTCTGGGCAGATATTGCAGCGCCAGTCTTGTGGCGATTAAAGCCGGTCCGGCGGTTATACTTGTGCCCCATGAGGAGATGTACGCCTCAATGGCCTGACAGATGACATCCATTCCGGTATCTGCCGTAACTTGTGGGGGCATGCCCATAACCATAACCGGATCGAGTATGGCGACATCCGGCATAACTTCGGGAGTGCCCAGACCTAGCTTGCGGTTATCCTTAGTATCAGAGAGTACTATTGCCCATGAAGCTTCCGAGCCCGTTCCGCTGGTGGTAGGAATGGCCATTAACTTCTTGCCTTTATCCCGGAAATTAAAATCCTCAAGAACAGATAAAGCTTCCGGCTCCAATTCCGGCCGCGCCAATAGCAGGATAATCGCTTTAGCGGCATCCATACAAGAACCGCCACCGATACCAATCACCCAATCAGGCTGATATTTTCCCACCGCTATTCCACCCTTTTTGATGGTATCCAACGACGGTTCCGCTTCCACTTCATCAAATATTTCCCATTTAATGTTTGTTGCGTTTAATTTATCAGTAACCGGTTTTAATAATCCCAGTTTTACGATGTTCTTATCTGTAACAATAAAAGCTTTTTTCCCCTTGATCTGCGCGAGATAATCGAGAGCATTATCCCCATAGGCAATAAAGGGACAGGAAAAATTCTCCATATATTAACCTCCATCCTTTCCTTATTTGGGTGGTTAAACCATTAATCAAGCCATTCGGTCTGAATCGTCATCGTACAGTTAGTCAGCTCATTGGCGGCTTTGGTATAACGCATTACTTTGGCCATATCGCCAGTCAACTTGGATTGTTTGGTGATCAGTGCCTTTGTAGAATCGAGCTTCTTGGTGGAAATTTGCTTCCAAATGGCATAGGGCGCTGCAAGGGTGAATGCAGGTTTGTATTTGTCGGGGTCGGTAACAACTTCACATCCCCGGCATTTGCCGTGCCAAAGGTCAACATACATGTAACCTTTCTCCTTAATTGGACCGCCCGGCTCTGTAATAAAATAAAAATCGCCCTCCCAGGTTTTGGCCGCTTCCTCATAGGCCGCACTATTATTGATTGCCTCCTTGTAAAGATCACACCATTCTTGAGTGAAAAACTTAGCCATAATAAAACCTCCTTATTCTTTCTTTAGTATTTTTAACTAATCCGGCAACTTAATTAGCAATTATTGAAGCACTACGTCTGTATATGCTGCTATAAAACAACTGTCAACAATTAGAAGTGTTTTATTGGAATTAGCGTTTTATAATAAAACATGCTAGTGTTTCTGACGTAGTTGGATAAGAGAGTAAAAAATGAAAACGATGGTGCTTAGCTATAATAATACATGTTTTAGAAAAGGTTACAATAATGAATGCAAAAGATAAAACCATATCCGCACTACTGGCGGCATTTCCTACACCGGAGACATGGACAGCATTTTCCCAAAACAGTGACAACAATCTGATTCGCGACACCTTTGTGATTTTTGCCGTCCGCCTTGGACTGATCAAAACCGCCGAGGCGAAGTCACTGGAAGAATTTATCCTCCAGCATACCGCCCATCGGGTAGATTTCCAGCCACCGAAATATCTCGATTTTGAAGAACTGCTCGATAAAAAAGAAGATCTTTTGCGAATCACTATCTCTTTGCGGGCGCTTACCGAACGCATCAACGCGCTTCTGGCCGAGAAACAAATCGCCTTGCCTAAGGTGACCAACTCCATGCTCACAAGGTTGAAAAAAGAGCCGGCTGATACAGTCTATAAACAAAATGTTCTGCGGAGTTTTGCTTTCTGGTTGGGTCATGAGCGTCCGGATCTTATTGAGAACTGGAATTTCGAGACCTTGGTCAGGCTTTGCAGCTATGGGAAACAGACGGAGAATTATTCAGAAGGTGTTAGAATAGGCGTTGCCCTTTATAGCCGCGGTGATGTCATCGATCATGAAATTTTGGGCTGGCTCAAAAAAGCCCTGAAAAATTATGTTGAGCAGTCAATAAGCCATTTTCTTTACGGGCATTGGGGGAAAATCCGGTCTCACGATATTACAACATTCTACATTGATTTTCCCAAAGAAGAAGAAGGAAGCGATCCTGTGTCTTACCGGAAGTGCCTGCTTAGCGCCATCGATCTCGCTCATCAGATTGCCATCCGTTGGGCATTGTCCCGCTACTGCACTAAAAATCGATTCTTATCTCTTGGTATTGTTGCCGGAGAATACTCCAAGCTGGATAATTATCTAATTCCTCTGCTCAATGCCAAACTTCCGGATGATCCTGTCATTCGTGTATCGGACTATGCGCGCCAATGCCTGCTGATCAATGATATACGTGTCATTCTCTGCCAGCATCCCACAGAAACGGCGTTGTTTAACGGCGAGGCTCTCACAATCTGGTGGGTTACTGCTTTCTGGAGTGCACATTATTTTGATTTTGTCGGCGACCTTCTCACGGACAAAATTTTGCAGAATAATCCGGCTGCCATAGAAAAGCTCAACCGCCTTTTGTGGTTTCCGGAAGAAGTAGAGCAAAAACATGGTAAGGTTGGTGAAGGCAATGCAGTTTCCACCTTTTTCAAGTTTCCGCATAATTCTCTTCTGGGAGTCGAAATTGCCAAGACCCTTTATTTCCGGCGGCGCTTTGAGGAGGCAGCGGAGATTTTACGGATAGTGCTTTCTATTAATCCCACGGATTTAATTGCCCGCACATTGCGAATGCTGATTTTTCGTAACATGGCTGTGGATGCCGAAAATTATTCAGTGGCACTGGGTCTTTTAAAGATGTCTGAAAAAGAAGCTGAATTTATCCAGGAAAACTGTGCTCACCAATCCGAAGATTTTTTCTGTGAATATGCTGTTGTTTATCTTGTCCGGGCTATGTTGGCACTTCGTCACACACGCACTGATAAAAATATTGCTGCAGACCGGAAAACATTATGCCGCTTGAAACAGAATGTGTTTGATGCGCTGGATCGCGCCGAAGATCTTTTTGAAAAAGGTATGACAGTTTCTCCGTCAGGTATCCGGTCTTCCTATTTACTCTGCAGCGTTCTAGTCCTGCGCGCGGTTTTGAAAAGCGATGAAAAAATATTTATTAATCCGCAAAAAGCTGTTGATGCCGATTTTATGACGGTACGCAAACCGGCAAGTGAACTTCTAAGTCAAATCGGCTATCTTAGAAAAGATCTGCCTGAAAATTTGCAATATGAATTCATGGCAAAGAAAATGATTAACAAATTGCTGATTCATGATGATTCAATTTCTCTGCAGAGTTACCGGCCGACAACCTTTTTCTGTAATGCAGTGGCGCTGTGGGATTTTCTGCCTGCCCGTACTGTTGGAACGGCAAAGTTTGTTCTGCAAACACTAAGAAAAACTATAGACATTGCCAGACTGATGGAAAAAGACGATGTTTGTATTTATTCTTTTACCCGCACTTATGGTGAAATGATACCTGCGCCGGAATTTATAGAGCACATTGAAAAAGCCATTGTGATGATTGAAAAAGCAGCCGGTAAAAATTTATATGAACGGGAGGATAGTGAAGTTATTGCCGTGTCAGACAATCTATCATCCCTCCTAATGACGGTTAATTTCTAATAAAAAAGAACATTAAATATTTCGGAAAAACACAGACCTTAAGTTTTCTTACCTTTTAACCTGCCGGTGACCGATGCTGTAATTTATGGTCCTGCCGATAGACTGAAAATCTTTTTTCAGACGGCTGATAATTTCCACTGCCGAGCCGACATCTTTCCTGCCGGGATAAATATCATAGCGGGTTTTATAAATTTCAGGAGTGAAGTCCGGCATGACAACGTTGGCTCCGGCCTGCAGTGCTTGAAGCCGTCCCTGTGGATGAAGAGTTGCCAGAGCGGTAGTTGCCGGAATGTTAGTGTTGCTGGTGATCAGGCGCGCGAGCGCTAAGACACGCAGAGTCAGTTCGATGTCGTCATTATCTATTCCGGCAAGAGGTGTGTCGGGATGGGCGATGAATGGGCCGATTCCCAGCATATCGGCATCCAGATATTTCATCACCAACAGATCATCGGCCAATATCTCCGGTGTCTGACCCGGCAGGCCCACCATGTTTCCCGTTCCGGTTTCAAAACCAAGTTCCTTCAACCGGCGCAGACATTGCAGGCGTTTTTCCCACTCACAGCCGGGGCGCAGATAGCGATAAAGCTCAAGCGATGCCGTTTCGTGTTTTAATAAATAGCGGTTGGCTCCCGCTTGCTGAAATGCTTTATAATCATTTAACGCGCGCTCGCCGATGGATAAGGTGATGATTAAATCTGTTTCTTTCCGGATTCGTTCGATCAGGCGGCAGATGATATCCTGTGAGTAAAAAGAATCTTCACCGGATTGCAGCACCACCGTAGAGACGCCTGTTTTTTTGATTTGTTCCGCAGTGGCGATTATTTCATCTTCGGACATCCGGTAGCGGCTGAGGCTGGCATTGCCTTTGCGCAGGCCGCAATAAAGGCAATTGCGTTCGCAGTGATTGGAAAATTCGATAATGCCGCGCAGAAATATTTCATCGCCGACTTGCTCTTTTCTCACCTTATCGGCGGCACTAAAAAGCTCAGGTGAGTACTTAGCCGGAAGGGAGAGCAATTGGATAATTTCTTTGCGGTTTAAATCCTTACCCTCTTGAGCTTTGCCGATCAGATTTTCCGGGGATTTAGATATAGACATCTCTTGCGCCATCCTCTATTTTTTGCAGCCGGTCGCAAACCATTTTTTTTCTTTTTGTTTTGAATTTTTCATCCAGAATTTTTTGAATTAATTTCTCTCCGGCTTCGCGTGTTGCGGTACTTGCGTAATCGAACAGATACTCTTTAAAAGAGAAAAGGGCGTTGGACTGACAGAACTTCTGAATCAGACCCGGTTTGGCCAGATCCATAAAATCCTTGCCCGTGCGTCCCAGCCGGTAGCAGGCCGTGCAAAAGCTGGGGATATGCCCGTGTTCGGTAATATCCAGAATGACTTCATCAAGCGTGCGCGTATCGCCGAGATTAAACTGTGCGGCGCGGAAAGCGTCGCTGGAATCTTCCTGATAGCCGCCGGGGTTGGTGCGCGAACCGGCGCTGATCTGGGATATACCCAAAGCGAAAACTTCAGAGCGTAAGGAGGGATTTTCTCTAGTGCTTAAAATCATTCCAGTGTAAGGAACGGCCATGCGGATGATGGCGACCAGTTTCTTAAAATCATGATCGCTGACGGGATGAGGAGGTTTGATGGCCGCCGGCGCGTTGAATGCCGGTTCCAGCCTGGGAACGGACATAGTGTGCGGTCCCACGCCGCAGTCCTGCTCCAGTTGCAGAGCATGAAAAAGCAGCCCTAAAACTTCAAATTTATAATCGTAAAGACCAAACAACGCGCCGATGCCGACATCGTTAATACCGCCTTCCTGCGCGCGATGCATCGCGGTGAGTCGTTTGGCGTAATCCTTCTTGGGACCGGAGGGATGCATCACCTTGTATGTTTCATGATGGTAAGTTTCCTGAAATAAAACAACAGTGCCGATGCCTGTTTTCTTCAACTGCTTATATTCATCCACTTCCAGTGGTGCGATTTCCACGTTGATCCGCCTTATTTCTCCTCCATGTTCCGTTTTTACGGAATATGCCGTTTCAATGGCTTCCATGAAATATTCCAGGCTGGAGCGGCTGGGATGTTCACCACAGAGCATCAGCAGGCGCTTATGACCTTCCCGTTCCAGAACCTGCACTTCTTTAGCGATTTGATCCATCGTCAGAGCGACTCGGTTGAGTTCCATATTATCACGCCTGAATCCGCAATACAGACAATTATTGGCGCAGAGATTGGCAACATAAAGAGGCGCGAACAAAACAAGGCGGTTGCCGTAAATATCCTCTTTGATTTTGTGGGCTGCCTGCCAGATCAGGGCGATGAGCTCGTCATCCTCAGTCTGAAGAAGTACAGCAACTTCTTCCGGCGTGAGACCTTTGAGTTCCTCGGCTTTGGCTATAATTTCCCGGACTCTTTCGGGAGCGGGATTTTTTGCTTTGTCCAATATGTTTTCAATTTTTGTATCGTCGATAAAATCTTTAATCATTTGAATAATCCTTATCATGGGCATAATGCCCTCCGCTATGCGGGATAATTCGACTTACAAATTTCAGTTCACTTCATTTCTGAAATTTGAGTCTCATTATGCTTTCGTCAGAGCTGATTTAACCTGAATGCCTTTGAGCGCTCCCAATTTTCCAGTCAGGGCGCCGATTTGATCCGTGGAGGCATGCACAATAAGCGCAATTATATGCAGATGCTTGGCGGAGTAGGGAATACCCATCCGGCCGATAATGACATTGCCAAATTCACTTAAAATCGCATTAACATTTTCGGCCTGACTGGTTCTGTTTGTTATAATAATAGTGATCGTACCGATACGTTTGTCCATATTTTTCTCCATATCACGGGCGTTCCGCCCTCCGCTGTGCAGGATGGTTTCCAATAGCCTTTGGCTATTGGATAATTCGACCAGCAAGCCTCAGTGCGCTTCGTTTCTGACGCTTGGGTCTCATTAAAAAAAAGAGGTTTGACCAGGAAAAATCAAACCTCTTTTGCTTAAGATTTTATGTTCCCCTCAAGATCAGAAAGTTACCCTCCCTCTCAGGCCAATTATTCTTTGAAATTAGACTATCCTGAAAAACATCATTTTGTCAATTCGATTTTTTATTATATAAAGAAAATGGGCTTGACTTCAATGATAGTTTCGACCATATTTCCTGTGAATATGGCGAAAGGAATTAGCTGATGAAAATATTATACTATGATTGTTTTGCCGGAATCAGCGGCGATATGAATCTGGGTGCGATGCTTGATCTGGGAGTTGATCAAAAATATTTATTGAAAGAACTCGGCAACCTGTCCATAGATTCTTATAAAATAAAAGTTTATAAAGGTAGGCGCGCTGGCATTACCGGTACAAAAATTGATGTGATTATTCCATCTCAGAAAAAGGCTTCTTCAAGTCACGTCCTGAAGAAACGGACTTTCCGGGATATTTCAAAATTGATCAAGCAAAGCAATTTATCCGCTAACGTCAAAAAAATCAGCCTTGATATTTTTACCCGCCTTGCCCGGGCGGAAGGAAAAATCCACGGACATAAAATTGAAGACGTGCACTTCCATGAAGTTGGTGCGATAGATTCGATTGTCGACATAGTCGGTGCGGCAATTTGTCTGGACTATTTAGAAGTCGACAAAGTTATCTCGTCACCCATCCAGGTCGGTTCCGGCATCATCCATTGCAGTCATGGCACATTCCCTGTGCCGGCGCCAGCTACGGCGGAAATTCTTCAGGACATTCCCATTAAAACCGGTCTTGTCCCTTTTGAGGCGACAACTCCCACGGGAGCGGCGATCATTGCCGCGACAGCAGCATACTTTACAGAAAGAATTGATTTCACACCACAGAAAACCGGTTATGGCTTGGGCAGTAAAGATTCATCTACACCAAATGTCCTGCGTATATTTTTGGGCGAGATATCCGCTAATACTGAAAAAGCGGATGATCAGGAAACAGGCGTTGCGGTCATTATCGAATGCAATATTGATGATATGAATCCGGAACTCTATGACGCACTGATGGAGCGTCTTTTTGCCGCTGGCGCGCATGATGTATTCCTCACGCCAATCATTATGAAAAAATCCCGTCCGGCTGTAATGATATCTGTGCTTTGTGATGTTGGAAAACAAAAAGCGATTGAAGAGATTTTATGGCTGAATTCTTCCACCTTCGGCCTGCGTTCTTACAAAGTTGCCAAGTCCATGCTGCGGCGGGAAACGGTAAAAGTAAAAACCAAGTATGGCGAAATAACGGTAAAAAGTGGCTACTTAAACGAACGCATAATTAAGTCCAAGCCGGAATATGAAGATTGCAAGAGACTGGCAAAAGAAAATGGTGTTACCATTCAAGATATTTATGAAAGTATTCGCCTGACTAAAAGGAAAAAAAATGAACACTGACGCATTAAAGGTTCTTCTGGAAAATATCCGCGACGGGAAAATCGATGTCGAAGCCGGCATCTCTAAGTTGAGAAATTTATCTTATGTTGATTTGGGTTGCGCCAAACTCGATACACACCGCGAGTTGCGCGTCGGTTATCCGGAGGTGATCTTCTGCCCGGGCAAAACCACTGAGCAGATAAAAACTATTATACAGGCCATGATGGACGGAGATGCCAACATTCTTGCCACACGCGCGAGCTTTGAAGTTTTTGCCGCAGTCAAAGAAGTTTGTCCTGCTGCTTTGTATCATCCTCTTGCCCGGACAATTACGTTAACAAGAAAAAAACTTCCTCTGTCCGAAAATTACATCGCCGTAGTCACAGCGGGAACATCAGATTTGCCCGTTGCCGAAGAGGCAGCCGTTACTGCCGAAATTTTCGGTAATCGCGTGGAAAGAATTGTCGACGTCGGTGTGGCCGGCGTTCATCGCTTATTTGACCAGCTGGATTTGATCCGTGGAGCGCGCGTAATTGTTGTGGTTGCCGGAATGGAGGGCGCTTTACCCAGCGTTGTCGGTGGTCTTGTGGATAAACCAATCATCGCGGTGCCTACTTCTGTTGGCTATGGCGCAAGCTTCCAGGGAGTGGCTGCTTTGCTGGCGATGCTGAACAGTTGCGCAGGCGGCGTATCGGTTGTGAACATCGACAATGGTTTTGGCGCAGGCTACATAGCCAGCATGATCAATAAACTGAAATAAATACAGGGCATCATTTCATTTAAGAATATTTTGTTTTGTGTCGATCACTTCGTTCATGCTGCCGGTGCGGTAACCTTTCAGGTCTAAAGAAGTATACGCAAAACCAATTTCCTGGAATTGTTTATATACATTGTCCATCAGTTCCAGATCAAAAAATTTGAGCCGTTCTTTTCCAGCCACTTCAATCCGCGCTGTATCACCATGATGGCGCACACGTACCTGTTTGAAGCCCAAATCAAGCAGAAATTGCTCAGCCCTGTCCACCATTGCCAGTTTCTCTTGTGTTATTTTCTCACCGTAAGGAAAGCGCGAAGCCAGACAGGCAAAAGATTGTTTATCCCATGTGGGCAATCCCATCTGTTTTGATAATTTTCTGATGGCATCTTTTCCTAATCCGATATCTTTAAGCGGGCTGATAATCCCCAGTTCTTTGATTGCCTGCATTCCGGGACGATAATCACCAAGGTCATCGATGTTTGATCCTTCGGCAATGTATTTAATATTGTATTTTTGAGCGACTTCCTTAATTTTGGAAAATAATTCGTATTTGCACAAATAACATCGATTAGGCGGATTAGCGGTAAACCCTTCAATATCCAATTCCTCTGATTGAATAATAATATGCTTAATCCCGGCGCCATGGGTAAATTCTGCTGCATCGTTGAGCTCTCTTTCCGGATAAGTTGAAGATCGCGCCGTTACAGCAATGACTTGGTCTTTTAAGACATCATGAGCAATCTTCAAGAGAAACGTGCTATCCACGCCTCCTGAATAAGCCACGGCCAAAGAACCCATTTTTTTGATATGACACTGAAGCTGTTTTAATGTATTCTGAATTTCCATAAGTATGATTATATAACACAAATAAAAACTCAATGCAGTTGAATTTATTTAAGCGGTAATCAGCCGCAACTATGCAAAGATATAAATTTTTATCTTATTAAATATTTTTTCCAACACAATATTTGACAATACATCCATTTGGTGATATTTTTTTAACAATTGCTAAGATTTACCCACTGCTCGGTTATAATCGGGATTATCTATTCATACTCATTTTATGCTTAAGCAAAAGAAAGGAGCGTAGAAATGAACAGAAGAGAGTTCTTGAAGGCTGGTTTGGTAGGAACTACAGCAACTTTAATCGGGACGAGTGATCTTGCCCACGCATTGCAATATGCAGCAGCGGCGCCTTTCGTCTTTCCCACACCTGTTTATAGAACCCTTGGCCGTACAGGCCTGAAGATTACGGTCGTAAGTTTCGGGGCGATGCTGACACCGGAGGCGGAAGTGATGGAAGTTGCCTTTGATCACGGTATCAATTACGTCGATACGGCGCGCAAATATATGGGTGGCAAGAACGAGGAAATTGTCGGTAAGGCGTTAAAAGGCAGACGCGATCGCGTTTATCTCGCAACGAAAATTCAGCCTGCTTCGGTATCCAAAGCGGCCATTTTCAAGGATGTGGAAACGAGCCTGAAAACACTGGAAACGGATTATATAGATGTCATCCAACTGCACCACCTTACCGACAGCGTCAGGATTTTTGATCCGGAGATCAGGGAAGCTTTGGTGAAACTAAAAGAGCAGGGAAAGGTGCGTTTCTTCGGGGTGACCACGCACACAAATCAGGTGCAGGTGCTCAATGCCCTAATGGAAGATAAAGACCGTTTTTTTGATACGGCTCTTGTAGGCTATAATTTCAAGAGTGATAACGATTTGAAGGAAGCTATAGCGAAAGCCGCACAAAAAAAAATCGGCATCATTGCGATGAAAACTCAAGCCGGTGGTTATGTAACGGATGCACTGGGCCCGATCAGTCCTCACCGGGCGGCACTCAAATGGGTGCTTCAGGATAAGAATGTCACAGCGGCAATCCCCGGCATGAGGGATATGACTGAGCTTAGAGAAGATGTCGGCGTGATGGGTCTAAAATTAAGCTATTTCGACGAGCTTGTTCTGCAGCGCTATGGCGCTGCCGTAAGTCCATACTACTGTCACTTCTGCGGGAAGTGCGAATCTACCTGCCCCAATGGTGTAGCAATCAGCACGATCAACCGGTGCATCATGTATGCGGAGGCATACAGGAGCATGGAGCTTTCCCGTGCTACCTATAGAGAAGTTCCAGCGATTGCTTCAGCCTCCGTATGTCTGGACTGTCAGACTTGTGTGGCAAGGTGTGTCAATCGTCTTGATATTCCCGCGAAGATGGCACGGGCCAGAAAAATATTGGCTTAGGAGAAATATGCACAAAAATTCTCATACCAGGCCGTTTTTTCTTTTTATTTTTTTAATAATAATCTTGGCTTTGTCGAATCCGGTCCATGCTGCCGGCCTTTCCATCAAAGATGTTCTTCCCGGAAAAAGCTTTACCAAGGACTGGGTAATTGAGGAAAGAGTAAAGATTTACGACAAAGATACCCTGTTCGATCATATCGATGGAGAAGCCGAACTCTATTTCCCTTATGGGTTTGACGCTATGGCCACAGCAAGTTATGTAAATAAGCAGAACCCGGATTTATCCCTTGTCGCTGATGTTTACAGAATGGCCTCTGTGCTTGATGCTTTTGGAATTTACTCCAACTACCGCAAGACAAATAATTTGTGGGTTGCGATTGGCGCCGAGGGATTTGTGTCTTCTTCCCAATTGATGTTCTATCAGGACAGATATTTTGTTCGGCTGCAAGTCGCAGGAGCAACGAGTCTCGAAAAGGATATATTCCTGGCCTGCGCCCGGGCTATTTCCGGAAACCTCCCGGCAGGTGCAGGTCAGCCCAAAGAGCTGGAGATTTTGAAGATTCCGGCGCTTGTGCCGAAGAGCGAACGGTATCTTGCGCAGAGCCTTCTGGGGTATGTCTTCTTTCGCAAGGGTATTATAGCTGATGCCGCAGCGCAAAACGAAAAGATGCAGATTTTTGTAATACACGAGGATACGCAAGCCGCTGCCCGCAAGACTTTTGATCAATACCATTCTTATCTTAAGGCAGAAGGGCAGGGCATTCAAATGACCGGGAATCCGGCCCGCATGCAAGTAATCGCCGTCGACCCTTTGTATGGCGGAGTGTTAGTAGAGCAGTCGGGACGCTATGTCATCGGTGCAGTCAGGGTTAAAAATACATCTGTGGCCAAGCAGCTTATCGATGAGTTGTGCGGGCGGATCAGTGCAGACGCGGGCGGTTGATACAAGAGTTATAAGTGAAACTACAATTTCGAAAGCGTAGCGTATAACCTAAAGGTCACACGTCGGAATTGCTAAGTTGAACTATCCCGCAAAGCGGAGGGTATCATACCCAGCAGATTGCTTTTGGGTTCATACCCGTTATCAATTTCAAGTAATGAATTATTACCAATAGTTTTAGTAGGTGTTCAATGGATCGCAGGGATTTTCTTAAAACCACTATTGTCACAGGTATTACCTTAGCCATACCGGGTAACGCAAGTTTATTTATCAAAGCGCTGGAGGCTGCCGAGAAGACAGACCTCGTTGTCGCTCACGGTCTAAAACCTGCCGGGATAACAAAAGCGGCCATCGATGGCTTGGGTGGCATCAGGGCTTTCATATCCAGGGGAGACATTGTTGTCGTTAAACCGAATATCGGATGGGACAGACTGCCCGAATATGCGGCAACTACGAATCCGGAAGTAGTTTCTACCGTGGTTGCTTTGTGTTACGAGGCGGGGGCAAAGCAGGTCAAGGTTTTTGATCATAGTGTCGTAGATCCGCGGCGGTGCTATAAGCAAAGCGGCATTTCCGCGGCAGCCACTGCTGTCGGCGGCATTGTCAGCTATATAGATGATAGAAAATTCCGTGACGTAAAATTATCCGGTGTTGCCTTGAAATCATGGCCTCTTTATACCGAAGCTATTGAAGCGGACAAGTTTATTAATATTCCCATTGCCAAGACCCATGGCCTTTCCACTCTTACCCTGGGGATGAAAAACCTGATGGGAATCATGGGCAGTTCTCGGGGAAGGATACACCAGCGCATTGATGGCTCTCTGGTGGATATCGCCATAGCCGTCAAACCCACGCTGATTATCCTTGATGCGGTGCGCATCCTGACTGCAAATGGACCGCAGGGAGGAGACCTTGCTGATGTCAAGCAGTTCAATACGGTTGTTGCAGGCAGGGATCAGGTGGCCGTCGATGCTTTTGGCGCCACACTCTTCGGTTTGAAAGGGGCAGCCTTAGGCTATGTCGTGGCAGGACACAAAGCGGGACTGGGCACCATGGATTTCTCTAAATTGAAAATTAAAAAAATAAATGTATGATAGAGCTTTCATATGATCAGAAAAATTCGCATAGTCACGCAGGGATTATTTTTGCTGACGTTTTTGTGGCTCTTTCTGCAGACTGAATCCAAGGGAGCTGATGAACTCGGCTATCCTGTTAAAATATTTTTAGATGCTGATCCTCTGATTTTCATCACCACAATCCTTTCCAGCCGCGCGTGGCAGCAAACATTTCTCCTGGCCATTTTGGTGATCATTGCTACTATAGTTCTGGGGCGTGTTTTCTGCGGCTGGGTATGTCCTATGGGAACGCTTAATAACATGGTTGGCGCTTTGCAAAAGAAACATTCCTCAAGAGCCCCGCAAAACTTACATTGGTTGAAATATTGCATCCTGATTTTTCTGATTACTATGTCACTTTTTTCCTTGCAGTTCACCGGCATTCTTGACCCTATTTCACTTCTGATTCGTTCATTTTCGTTGTCTGTTTATCCGCTAATCGTCTATGCAACAAAGGCCACATTTGACTTGTTCTATAATTTGAATATTCCTTTTCTGGTTAATATTTCCGAATCCATCTACACGCTTTTTAAAAAAATCTGGCTTCCCTTCCAGCAGCCATTTTTTCTTCAAAGCGTTTTTCTGGGGCTATTGTTCTTCATCATTCTGAGCCTGAATCTTCTGGAGAAACGTTTCTGGTGTAAATATCTCTGTCCTCTGGGAGCCCTTCTGGGGCTGTTCTCCCACTTTGCATTTCTTCAACGGTCGGTAAGCGAAGGCTGCAATTCCTGCGGAGCCTGTGATTTTGCCTGTCAGGGGGGCGCCTCTCCTGATCAAAAAGAAAAATGGCATAATACGGAATGTATGGCTTGTATGAACTGCGATGATCTCTGTCCGCAAAATGCCGTCGGGTTCGGATTTTTTAAGAAGACGCAGACAGCTTCCGTTGACCTCGGTAAAAGAAGAATCATTGGCACGATCCTGTCCGGCCTGATCGCTGTCCCACTGATGAGGATTACAGCGATCAACAAACAGGCGGCCGCAGCGGAGCCTAAATTAATCCGGCCGCCGGGTTCTCTTGATGAAAAACAATTTCTGGCCAGATGTGTAAAATGCGGCGAATGCATGAAGGTTTGTATTACCAATGGTCTCCAGCCGACATTACTGGAGGCCGGACTTGAGGGGATCTGGTCACCCGTACTTATTCCGCGCATCGGCTATTGTGAATATCGCTGCACACTCTGTGGCCAGGTCTGCCCGACAGGTGCGATAAAGAGATTGGAATTGCCGGAAAAAGAAAAAGTAAAAATAGGTCTGGCTATGATTGATAAGGGCAGATGCCTGCCCTATGCCCATGCCACGCCTTGCATTGTTTGCCAGGAGGTTTGTCCTACTCCGAAGAAAGCAATCTGGCTGGAAAAGGCAAAAGTGATGAACAGAAACGAGAGTGTCATGACCTTAAATCAACCACACGTTGATCTGGAGCTATGCATTGGCTGCGGGCTCTGTGAGGCAAAATGCCCCATTCTTGGTCAGCCGGCGATTTATGTTACCAGTATTGGGGAATCGCGATCCAAGGAAAATCAATTATTGCTGTCATAAAAGACTATCGTTAAGAGATCGAATAAACTCTTAAATATATTTTCTTAAAAATACCGGTTAAATACAAATAGTTTCCTTTTGTATGTCATCTTAAAAATATACTTTGCAGGATTTAGAGTATTTCGAATAAGCGTCAATCCG
>PLGI01000022.1 GCA_003139775.1 Syntrophaceae bacterium
GGTACGTATAGCAGGAAGAAATGCTCAAACGCGGTTCTTAAATGGGTCGCCTCTGCATTATATAAAGGAACTGCACCCTGAAATATGGACTGTAATCTGCAAAATTAAAGCTTCCACCAAAGCTTTTAATACTGGGATTGCTGTCAGTGATGTTGAAAAGAATAATGACAAAATTTTGAAAATGAAATTAAAAGAGTTTCGACTGCCTACAGGCTCTATATAGGCAGAGCTATACACAAGCTTTGTTTTGCCTACAAACGACTCTAAAAAATCTTGATAATGTGAATTACGATTTTAAAGGTGGATAAATTATTGCTACTTTTGCCGATGTTTGCAAAGAGGTATTGGTGCGTAGTCTCTTTCAAATTCTTCGTAGAATTCATCGCCACTGAAAGACATTCGGTAGTAGCTATATGCTCGACCGTCTGGGCTATCCCATAGCCAAGATGGCATAGGATACATTCTATTACAAAACGAACAAGAATTAGAGGAGGTGTCGAAACCAAATGTTGGTTCATCTGGGTAGATGTATCGGGTATAACGTCCGCACCATTTGCACCGCATACGGAATACGAAACCTCGCATTGTCCATTTTAGCCACTTTGGAAGCGCCCGATAACTAGCCAACTTGTCTTCGTACTGCACTTCCTCCTTTGTCAGTGGAATAGAGAGGACATACTTACACATCCTAATGTAATAAAAAATAAAAGGCTCAAGTGCTGGCATTCTTTCTAGTGACCATTTTAAATGCTGTTGTGTCTTATAATATTCACCCTTATCATAGCAGGTATTTGAGTATACAATCCTGCTAACGAGTTCCTTATCTTCTTGAAAACCGGGTAAGTTTAATATTACTTCGATGTGTCGTGATGGAAGTGTTTCAAAGTCAGTACCACTGGCACGTTTCTGGTTTTCGCCTTTCAAGTCGAGGTAATGTTCGCTGACTGGAAGCGGCATAGCATTTTGGGGTTGATTTATCCTGTTCACAAATTCATTCCTTTCCTCTATTCTTTCTTCTTATATAGTTGACAGTCGGGTATCATTGTTTTCTCTTTTTTGACCTTGAATACAAAAATTGATGCCAAAGCAATCCCGATTGTGACAACATTAACGACCGACCACAACTCCCTGTTCAGATGTACCCTAAAAATCGGATTATAAAGCAAAGCAGTTATGCCAAGTACCCACACCCAGCCTTGTTTTTTTTGTTCAAATGCTTGGAAGGCTAGGTAAACAAATATCCCGCAGCAAACCCAGCGGAGCAGTGTATAATAAGCGTATGGATTGCTCGGATTTAGCGCCCAAAGAAGCATAATGATACAGATGACCTGCGGAATCCAGAGTTGTTTCTTCATTTATTTCTTTTCGCCTTTTATTATTAGTATCACCGCAATTCACGGCTTTATTCTTTATGAAGTTGTTAAATTCTCCATTTTATTTGCCAGATACATATTAAAAATTGGCAATAAAATTAGCTGCACTATCCCAAAAATAAGAAGAATAATTGATGACAAGAGATCGACATTGGATTTGCTCCTTGCTAAAGCAATTGATGAAGTTTGCCTAGTACCACAAACCTTTTATACCACTTCCAAGATTAGGAAATCTACAAATTTGACAATAGTTAGTTTCTTGTGCCATAGGAAAAGCATGAACCAAAAACTCGAACAACTCCAAGGACAGATAGAAAGGATAACCTTCGCCAGTGAGGAAACAGGATATACTGTAGCCAAGATCAAGGTCTATGGCCGGCGGGAGTTGGTGACGATCATCGGAAACATGATCAATCCCACTCCGGGGGAAATTATCAAAATGAAGGGGGAGTGGGGTAATCATCCTCAATATGGCGAACAGTTCAAGATAGTCTTCTGCGAAACAACCACTCCCGCCACTGTTCATGGGATTGAAAAATACCTTGGTTCAGGGTTGATTAAGGGTATCGGTCCTGTGATGGCTAAACGCATTGTCAAAATGTACAAAGAGGAAACCCTAAATGTCATTGAGAAAGATATTGACAAACTTGCCGATGTGGAAGGTATCGGTCAAAAGCGAATTGGCATGATCAGGAAAGCATGGGAAGAGCAAAAGGAAATCAGAGAGGTTATGATCTTTCTTCAATCCCATGGTGTCAGCTCCGGTTACGCGGCAAAAATCTACAAACAGTATGGCAACGGATCAATCAAGGTAGTTCAGGAAAATCCCTACCGGTTAGCTACAGATATTTTTGGTGTTGGTTTTATAACAGCGGATAAAATTGCTGAAAAACTTGGATTTGCCAGAGATTCAGACTTAAGGGCAGCAGCTGGTATTCTTTACGTCCTCCATGAACTGACCGATGAAGGTCACGTTTACTATCCCTATGAACTACTGCTTGAAAAATGCAAAGAGATGCTGGACATTGACAGGGAGATCATTGTCAAGGCAATCGGAACAGTTGTTGTGGATAAGCAGATTGTAATTGAGGACCTCAACCAGGATATCGCCGAATTTAAAGAGAACAATAAAGCCGTTTATCTTTCTGGTTATCATATTGCGGAAAATAACCTTGCCGTTCATCTGAAAACGCTTATCAAAGCCCCACAGTCAATAAGAAAGATAGATGCGGAAAAGGCGATCCAATGGATTCAAGATAAACTGTCTATTAACTTTGCCGAAAAACAAATTGAAGCAATCAACTGTGCTGCCAGGAATAAGGTTATGATCATCACCGGTGGACCCGGAACTGGCAAGACTACAATCATTAACGCCATCTTGAAGATATTTTCAGCTATCAAGGCAAATATCATGCTTGCTGCCCCTACTGGACGAGCGGCTAAAAGGATGTCTGAAACTACCAGACATGAAGCAAAAACTATCCATAGACTGCTGGAATACAATATGCGGAAAGGTGGATTTAAAAAAAACGAAGAATTCCCTCTTGATTGTCAGCTATTGATTGTTGATGAGGCATCCATGATTGATACGCTTTTAATGCATCATCTGCTCAAAGCAATTCCGCATACCTCAACATTCATTATGGTAGGAGATGTAAACCAACTTCCTTCTGTTGGCGCCGGTAATGTTCTCAAGGATATCATTGATTCCGGTATAGCTCCGGTGGTCCAGTTGAATGAGATTTTCCGTCAGGCAAAAGAAAGCTCAATCATTGTCAATGCCCATAAGATAAATGAGGGCATTATTCCGAATCTGAAATCCAATCAGGAAAAGCTTGATGACTTCTATTTTATCGAGCAGGAAGATCCCGAAAAAGCTTTGGAAATGATTATCAACCTTGTCAAAAAAAGGAT
>PLGI01000132.1 GCA_003139775.1 Syntrophaceae bacterium
CGTTACTGATTGAATCTTCCTGGGTCGCTGTGCGCAAAGACCCGGCATTGACAATGGCTTTCAATAAACTATCGGTAAGAATGAAAAAGACGAAAGCTATTGTGCATGTTGCCCGGAAGCTTTTAAACCGTATCCGATTCGTTCTTAAAAATCGGCAACAATATGTTCCGGCGGTTGTTTAATTATTAACAAACAGGGGGTGTTTGGGGCAATTTGATAATCATGAATCCGTGGGCAACGCTTATTTTATGCTGCAGCTTGCCATTTAGTCTGCTTAACCTAGACTGCGTGCCCACCCTTTAAAACCTGACCAAGGTAATGCAGCGGCTCTTTAACGGTCTGTCTGCTGATAGAAGATTGATTTTAAAGATTGCGATGCACCCGATATTTTATAAAAGAATATTGATCATGTCTCTTTAAAAAAAAGACTTGCTTTTTTACATAGAAGCATATAAGAAAGGTTATTGGTGATTTTGTAAGTACCGGCAACGTCAAATTCCCAGCCGTATGTTTTGTTGAGAACACCTACTGGACTCTTATCTGCTTGAGCGAAAGAAAGAGATGCATTGATATCCAATTCTGCAATCGGATGTACGCCAACTTTGCCCTGGCCGAACCAGGCATTGGTCATCGCACTGGCATTAGCAGTACCGTCATAGCCACCAATTGGGCCTGCATAGTAGGTACGATCCTGATTGAACATAATCAAGGTTGGATTCCAATCCGTACCACCGTCTTGACCGGTAATGCCGCCCGAGCGTGTGCTAGAACCGGGATCATTGCCCTGGAGATAGGCAAATTGGCCACCGAAATAAAACATGCCTAAATTGACATTTGCCGCAAGGTAAATATCCAAGTCTTGGACATCCACATTAGAATCACCGGCAGTTTCAGAAGTAATCGTACCCCAAGCGTAGTTGAGTTCCCCTTCTAAAGCTACAGGGCCGAATTTGGCTTTGAAGTAAGGCCATAAATAGTAAGATGACATGTGGCCGTAGGCCGGTGTATTGGGGCCAAGAACACCATTGTACCAACTGCTGAAGTTTCTACCCGAAGCGTCACGATAGTAGCATGCAAGTAAACCGAAGTTGATATCCTTGTTGAGGTTATAGACACCAAACAGAACGTACTTATCGGCGTCTTGATCGGTGGTTGTTGTTCCTGCAGTTACAGCAGATTTACTGTTATCACCTTCTTTGTAAACAATAGCGCCAAAAAAGAAATCACCTACAGGCTTAAAATAGGCTATTTGACCGGTGGAATGGCCGCTGATGTCATCGCCGAAAGTGGTTCCCCAGAACCTATCGGGCCCATAGCCGGAGTATTATACTTGTTATTCTAAAAAAGTGAGGAGAAAAGGTTATGTATTTGCTGGATAATAAAGACCAGAGATTGTTTGTAGATCAACTGCGGAAAATGGTTGATGATAAAGTTGTGCCCCGGGCCGCGGAGATCGATGAAACAGAGAAATTTCCCTGGGATTTGAAAAAGATATTTGCAGAAATGGGGCTTCTTGGACTGGCCGTTCCAGAAAAATATGGCGGAACCGATCAGGGACATATGTTTACATGTCTTGCCGTGGAAGAAATTGCCCGAGCCTGCGTCAGTTCATCGCTTATTGTACAGGGTCAGGCGTTGGGCTGGGAGCCGATCCTGATTGGCGGCGGCGAGGAACAGAAGGCAAAGTATGGTCCTATGGTAGCCTCTGGAGATGTTATCATCTCTTATGGACTGACTGAACCAAGTGCCGGTTCCGATTCCGGGGCCATGAAGACACGAGCGGTGAAAAAAGGTGATAAATACATAATCAATGGAACAAAATGTTTCATTACCAATGGTCCGGTAGCTGATCTCATCACGGTATTTGCCATGACGGATGCATCGAAGGGCGTCAAAGGAATAAGCGCTTTCATTGTACCTACCAAATCGCCGGGATTTTCAATCGGCAAGTGGGAAAAAAAGATGGGCATAAAGGGATCACCTACAGGAGAACTGGTTTTTGAGGACGTCGAAATACCAGAAGAAAACCTTATCGGCATAGAAGGGAAGGGGTTTGTATATGCTATGCAGACCCTCGATACATCACGGCCTGTTATTGCTGCACAAGCCTGTGGTGTTGCACGTGGCGCCCTAGAACTTGCAATCAAATACGCAAAAGAAAGGATTCAGTTTGGAAAACCCATCGGCCAATTCCAGGGTATAGGTTGGATGCTGTCAGATATGGCCGCAGAACTCGATGCGGCCAGAAGCCTCGTTTATCAGGCAGCAAGGCTGATTGATGCTAATGATCCGAACAAAAGCTATCTTTCCGCGGCGTCCAAGCTTGTTGCCTCCAACACGGCGATGAAAATTACAACTGATGCACTACAGATTGCCGGCGGTTACGGGTACATGAGAGAGTATCCCTTTGAACGTATGATGAGGGATGCGAAAATTACCCAGATCTACGAGGGAACAAACCAGATCATGAAATTAATCATTTCACGTGAACTATTGAAATAAAAAATATGGATACGACTATTTCTTCAAAAACAATGTTGAGAGAGTTGCTTTCCCGTCATTATGAAGAGGCCTTTGCAGCCAAGGCAGCGGGCGAACTTATCGCTTGGTCAACCTCCATTGCCCCCCAAGAGCTTTTGGAAACTATGGACATCAAGGTAGTTTATCCGGAAAACCATGCTGCTGTTATTGGAGCGAGAAAAGATGCCCAGGCGTTTCTCGACAACGCCGAAAGCAACGGCTATTCAACGGATTTATGTTCTTACGCACGGGTCAATATGGGCTATACTAGGCTTAAAGAAAGTGTTGCCGGTAATATTCCCATGCCGGATTTTATATTTTGCTGCAGCAACATTTGCAGCACCGCCATCAAATGGTACGAGAATCTTGCCCGAGATATGCGTATCCCCATGATTCTAATTGATACGCCTTTCAACCATACAGACGAAATCCCGGAGCACAGCGTCAAATATATACGGGGTCAGTTCGAAAATGCCATCCGTCAATTGGAAGGAATTACCGGCAGAAAATTCGATCGCGACCGTTTCCGGGATGTTATGAAAATTTCCACAGAAACGGCCCGGTGGTGGAAAAAAGCAACGGCTTTGGCGGTAGCAAAACCATCGCCTTTCAACGGCTTCGATTTATTCAATTACATGGCGGTTATAGTGTGTATGAGGGGAAAACATGAAGGACTGGACCTCTTCAAGCTCTGGGCGGAAGAACTGCAGGGGAAAATCGACCGCGGTGAAGGCCCCTGGAGAGATCAGAAAGAAAAATACCGCATCATGTGGGACGGCATTGCCTGCTGGCCACATTTGTCTGATACAGCCAAAATATTGAGAAAAAACGGGATCAATATGGTCACCTCGACATATCCCGACTCTTGGACCATCGTATATGACAATGATGATTTGGACGCTATGGCCAGAGCCTACAGTGCCAATTATGCAAACAGGAACCTGAATTATGGGATCAATAAAGTAGTACAGATTGTAAAAGATTTTTCTTTAGACGGCATTATTTATCATTCGAACAGAAGCTGCAAGTTAATGGATTTCAGACAATACGAAGTGCAACGTCAAGTCCAGAAGCAGACCGGTACGGTGTCCGTTATTTTCGACGGGGATCAGACCGATCCGCGGGCATTTTCCCTGGCGCAATATGAAACAAGAATCGAAGCTCTTATGGAAATGATGGAACAAAGAAAAAAAGAAAGGCTTAGTGGACAATGAATCGTATTTTGGAAATCATAGCTGATTTGCAAGAAACAGCAAACCATCCTGCAAAAGCTGTAAAGGCGTCGATGAAGGAAACAGGAAAAAAGGCGGTAGGATGTTTACCTTATTATACGCCTGATGAAATCATCTATGCGGCAGGCCTGCTGCCTGTCGGCCTTTGGGGCGGGCAGACGGAGATCAAAGAGGCGGACAAGTATTTACAAAGCTTCTGTTGTTCCATCATGCGCATCAATGTTGAGCAAGGCATGAAAGGAATGTATGATTTTTTATCTGCCGTTGTTATTCCGACTTATTGTGATACTCTGAAATGTATCTGTGATAACTGGCAGGTTGCCGTTCCCAAAACCTATTTGATCCCCATTGTTTATCCGCAACACAGAAAAATTGCAGCCGGGGTTGCCTATCTAATCGATGAATATAAAAGGGTGCAAAAAGAGTTTGAAACCATCGCTGGAAGAAAAATAACCGAGCAAGACCTGGAAGACAGTATTGCCATTTACGAAGACTATCGGAAAACCATGCGGCAATTTACGGCAATTGTTGGCAAGTATCCTAAAACGTTAAACGCGAAAACGCGCCACTTAATTATCAAGGCAGCCTATTTCATGGACAAAAGCCGCTATAACGCCAAAATGAAAGAACTTATGGAAGAATTGAAGAAGCTTCCAGCAGAAAATTTTGATGGTATAAAAGTAGTCGTTACAGGAATTCTTGTAGAAACGGATGCGTTACTTGATGCTTTTGTCGAAAACAAGATGGTTTTTGTTGCCGACGATCTGGCGCATGAGTCAAGACAGTTCAGAACGTGCGCCCGCAGTGAAGGTACTGCACTCGAAAGGTTGGCCTACCGGATTGCGGATCATGATGGCTGCTCCCTCTTATACGATGAAGAGAAGAAACATGGACAACTGCTAATTGAATTAGTCCGGGATAATCGTGCCGACGGAGTGGTGGTTTGTATGATGAAATTCTGTAATCCTGAAGAATTTGACTATCCGATATACAAGAAGGAACTTGAAGCTGCCGGGATTCCCATGCTGTATTTGGAAATCGAACAAAAAATGGATTCGGCGGAACAAATCAGAAATAGAATTCAAAGTTTTGCGGAAATGATCAAATAGAAATGCACAGGCAAATGCATGATCCGTTGGAAAAGAGGGGAAAAGTGTTTTTTAGAGATATTGGGTCATCTAAATAAGGAAGGTGGATTGTTATGAATATGTTTGATTTGACTGGGAAGAAGGCAATAGTGACCGGCGGTGCCAGCGGGTTAGGGAGAGGTTTGGTCGAAGGATTACACGAAGCGGGTGCTGAGGTCGCGATTATTGACATAACTGACCAGATTGATGCAATAGCAAATGAAATCGGCAGGTCTGGCGCTAAAGTTTTTGGCATAAAAGGAAATTTAGGGGATAGAGAACAATTAAAGCAGGCGTTTCAGGCATCGGTAGCCAAACTGGGCGGCACTTTAGATATTCTTGTGAATTGCGCGGGTATTCAGCGGCGAAATCCCTGTTTAGATTTTACAGCAAAGGATTGGGACGATGTAATTGAACTTAACTTAACGGCAACATTTTTATTAAGCCAACTGGCCGGCAGAATTATGGCGGAAAAGAATAAAGGGAAGATTATTAATATCGCCTCGTTGCTCAGTTTTTTTGGCGGATATACCGTCCCCGCTTATGCGGCGAGCAAAGGCGCTGTGGCGCAGCTAACAAAGGCATTTTCGAATGAATGGGCATCACTTGGAGTAAATGTTAACGCAATTGCTCCTGGGTATATGGATACTCCTCTGAATACCGCAATTATGGCAGATCAAGAAAGAAATAGTAAAATATTGGCCCGAATACCTGCTGGACGATGGGGGACACCGGCGGACATGAAAGGTCTGATTATCTTTCTTGCGTCCGAGGCGTCCAATTATGTGAACGGCGCTATAATTCCGATTGATGGCGGATATCTGGGCTGTTGAATAGATGATGTCGTAATAAATGAATAAGAGAGAATGAGAGGTAGGTGTAATCCATGAAAGTATCAAAGGTTATGACAGCAAAGGAGGCCGTAGTGAAATTCATCGAAGACGGCTCAAATTTAATGGTTGGCGGCTTCTTCCATTCTATATCCCATGTCCTTACCCATGAAATAATCAGACAGAAGAAAAAAGGTCTGACGATCTTCGCAGCGAGTTCTAACGAGCACACAGATCAGTTGATCGGGGCAGGATGTGTGGACCGGATTGAGTCTTCCTACAACGGATTAGAGGTATTTGGGCCAAGTTACTGTTACCGGAGAGCAATAGAGAGTTCGATACCCCATAAAGTCGAGATTGAAGACTATACTAATTTTACAATGATGGCCCGCTTTATGGCAGGTTCTCTGGGAATTCCTTATGTTCCTGTCAATTCCATGAAGGGCTCCGATTTGCTTAGGCATACTGCCTGGAAGGGTGAAAATAAGGCTAAACTCATGAAGGATCCTTTTGGCTCCGGTTTTGACCATGTATTAGTGCCGGCCCTGCAGCCGGAAGTTGGCTATTTTCATGTTCAACGCGCTGACAAGGAGGGAAATTGCCAGATGTGGGGTATTTTGGGGGACGCACCTTGGAGTGTAAGGTCATGCAAAAAAGTCATCGTTTCCTGCGAAGAAATAGTTTCCCGCGAGATCATCGGGAGAGACCCCAATAGAACAATCCTGCCGGGCTATAAGGTTGTTGCCGTGGTTGAGGCACCGTTCGGTGCCCATCCCAAGAATTGCCAAGGATACTACGATGTAGATCGGCCATTCATGAAAGACTACATAAAAAAATCTAAAACAGCCGAAGGTTGGCAAGAGTTCATGGATGAATGGGTTTATAGCGTCTCTGACAGGGATGAATACATTCAGAAATATATTAATACTTTCGGCATGAGGAGATTTTTAGATTTGAAAGCGCACGATTTCAGTTCATCATCCGTGAATTACGGTTTTTAAGGGAGACTTGATCATGAAACATAAATATACGAACTTCACCCAGCAAGAAATGATGGCCGTGGCTGCGGCCAGAGAAATTAAAGACGGAGAAATAGTTATTATCGGCACCGGCCTGCCTCTCCTTGCTGCTTTTCTGGCACAAAAGACAACTGCACCCAACATCATTACCCTTTATGAATCCGGTGCATATGACTGCAAACCTGTTCGTACGCCATCTTCGGTTGTAGATTCCGTCCTTGCACCCGGCAGTGCCCAGACGGCTAGTCTGTTGGAAGGGCTGGGATACGTGCATGCGGGCGACATTGACGTTGGTTTTCTCGGTGGAGCGCAGATAGATAAACATGGAAATCTCAATACTCAAGTCATTGGCGATTATCGTGCGCCCAAAGTACGATTTCCCGGCAGCGGTGGATCAAATGACATCGGGGTGGGCTGCAAGCGTACGATTGTTATGATGGCTCATCTCAAGCAGCGCTTTCCGGAAAAGGTTGATTTTATTACTACGCCCGGATTCTTTAATGGGGGCAAGGAAAGGGAGACATACGGCTTTGTCGGAGGAGGCCCCAGCGTCGTAATTTCTAACATGGGTCTCCTGCGCTTTGATGCTGAAACCAGGGAAATGTATCTGGCATCTTACCACCCGGGTGTGAGCATTGAGCAGATCAAAGAAAACACAGGCTGGGACCTTAAGGTTGCCAAGGATGTTCACGAGACGGAGCCTCCCGATCCGGAAGTGATTCGAATCCTGAGAGATGAGTGCGATCCGGATGGTCTATACCTGAAAAAGGAATAGTTACAAAAATTGAAAGAAGAAGGAGAGTCACAATGGATAGTTCAGGTTCAATATCTCAAGCAGTAGGGAAACAGTCGCGTACACGTTATCAAATTGTTATGATTCTTATGGTAACTCTGTTTATCGCGTATATTGACCGCGTGAATATCTCGGTACTGATCGTCGACAAGGGATTTCTTGCTGCCATGGGGATCGCAAACGATCCTGTGTCAAAAGGCATGTTAATGACCGTATTCTTAATATGTTACGGTTTAGGGAATGTGATATTCAGCCCTATCGGAGACTGGCTCGGACCACGTAAAGCCATGACTCTGTCTATCGTATTATGGGCTGTCTCCTGCATTATCGGAGGCGTTGCCGGAAGTTTCCTGGCCATGATTATAGCCCGGGCGATCCTGGGTTTCGGCGAATCTTTGCATTGGCCAATGCAAAGCAAGTTTGTGAAAAACTGGTTTCCGTGTCAAGAACGGGGCACGGCAAATGCCGTCTGGGTTACAGGCCTTGCTCTCGCCCCGATGTTTGCGATGCCCGCCTTTACCTGGCTGATCCCCGCGATCGGCTGGCGGGGCAGCTTCTTCGTGCTTGCATCGCTGTCCTCGATTCCTTTAATAGCGATTTGGTTCTTCACGGCCGATCATCCCCGCGGGTATCGGAAGATCAGTCCCGCTGAAAGAGACTATATAGAAGATGCACTAAAGAAAGAAGACGAAGCTGAGGGCGGACTCTGCCAGGCTAGCATCTGGGAGAACATGAAGTCCTTCATGGGAGATTATCGCTTCTGGTTAGTCGTGATTCTTTATGGCGGCGTAACATCCATATGGTGGGGGACGATGGCTTGGTTGCCGTCGTATCTAAAAGAAGCCCGTGGTTTTAACTGGAAGGCTATGGGTGCGCTCTCGGCATTGCCCTATGCCCTCTATTTTTTCATGAATTTTATTTCCGCCCATTTTTCCGATAGAATGGGACGGCGCGCACCTTTTGCCATGCTTGGGATGGTGGGCTCTACCGTATTTATTTACCTGAGTTCTCAGGTAGAGAGTAACATGGCTGCCGCGGTGTTGATTTCCTGCGGCATCGCTTGTATAGGAATCGCCATGCCGTGCTCCTGGGCACTTCTGCAACAAATAGTTCCCTCGAAAGCCTGCGGTGCAGGTGCAGGCATGATGAACGGGATTACCAACGGCATATCCGGATTGGCGCCTATATTAATCGGCTTTTTAATTGCGAAGACAGGCAGCTTTACTAGCGGACTTATGTATCTTGTCGCTTGGGGGGCGCTTTCTGCGACGAGCTGTGCCGTCCTTTCATACAAAAAATTATAATTCCTCAGGTACAGCGGATCATGATTGCCAGACTGATAAATATGAGGAGTAAACAGAAGGTTGCCAAGTACCTGTGCGGAATCGACAAGGGCGACCAGATACGATAAAAAGGAGCACTATATGAAAGACAAAAATGATGTTGTTATTGTAAGCGGAGTTCGTACACCCTTTTCCAAGTTCGGCGGGGTGCTCAAGGAGATGCACAGTACTGACCTCGGGGTCATCGTGATGAAAGAGAGTCTGAAACGAGCAGGCCTCAAGGGTGAAGACCTTAACGAGCTGTACTACGGCATGTGCGACCAGGCCGAGGCTGCCCTTTATGACAATGTGAACGCCCGGCAAGCGCTGTTGCGGGCAGGGTTGCCCAATACCCTGGTATCCCTTACCATAGACCGGGCATGCTGCTCGTCGCTCTGCGCGATTCAGCTGGGTCGCAGGGCCATCCTGCTGAACGAGGCGGACATCTGCATGGCCGTGGGCGCCGAGAACATGAGTAACACCCCGCTCCTCATGAACGGGCACCGCTGGGGCGCTGGTATGAAGCCGCTCCTGGTGCAGGATTACCTGAACCCGATTACCTATCGGGAATATACTCCGTTGGGCAAGGACGCCGGAGAGATCGCTATGGAGTACGGTATCTCTCGGGAAGAGCAGGATTCATGGGCGGTAGGATCGCACAAGAAATGGGCCCAGGCCGATAAGGATGGCCGGTTCAATGATGAACTGGTGCCTGTTGAGATTCCCCAGAAAAAAGGTACGCCCTTTGTTTTCAGGAAAGATGAATTGCCCAGGCCTGATACCACCATGGAGGCCTTATCCAAACTGAAAACCATCTATGGCAGTCCTACGGTGACTGCGGGCAATGCCCCGGGTCTTGACGCAGGTGCGGCAGCCCTGATCATCATGCGGCGGTCCAAGGCTGAGGAACTGGGTATAAAACCTCTGGCAACCATCTTATCCGTGGCGAGTGGGGCAAGTGAACCAAGGCGGATGGCAGAGCTGCCGGGCTTTGTCATCGGGAAAGCCCTGGAGCGGGCATCGCTTACCATCGACGACATGAAGATCGTCGAGATCAACGAGGCCTTTGCCGCAGTTACACTGGTATCAACAAAAATCCTTGCAGACAAAAATGAAGCGAAGTGGAAAGATCTCTTGGACAAGACCAACGTGAACGGCGGTGCCATCGCCATCGGACATCCCGTGGGTGCCAGTGGTGGCCGCATACTCATGACCATGATGTACGAGCTCAAGCGAAGAGGTGGTGGCTATGGCGTAGCCGGCATCTGTGGCGGCCTGGCCCAGGGGGATGCAGTTCTCATTAAGGTTGATTAAATTCGCATACCCATAAAGAATCCTATCGGTCAAAAACGGTGCTATGATGATAAACATGCAAACAACAGAAATCGAAAGAGATCTGTTGTTTGCG
>PLGI01000149.1 GCA_003139775.1 Syntrophaceae bacterium
GGGCAGAAATCCGAGCAGTAAGAGCCCGATTCCGGCCAGCGGTCCCAAAAGTCCCGCGGTAGGAATTATGCGCTGAACCCAGCCGCCGAAAAAAGAAGTGACTATTTTAACAGCACCGATCATAAAGAGAGTGGCCATGCCGATGTGCCAGGTTAGTTGCGCGTCATGAGTGGCGACATATGCAGGGCCCATGACAGCATAGGCAATGCCAATGGTTGAAGGCGTATCAATGCCCAAAGGCATCGCCGTGACATCGGCGCGTCCTGTTTTTCGTCTCAAACGTATGGCGAGCCACGTATAGACTAAGTCGCCTATGCAAATCCCGACAGCCGTGCCGGGGATCATGCGTGTCAGAATGATGTCTGCCGGATAATTGAAAGTGAAGACGAGGATCGCGCTGAAAAATATCAGCACGCCGACATTGTCGAAAAACAGGGCAAGAAAAGCCGTTGTTTCTCCCCAGAATCTGTGCTGCCTGACGGCATTTTCAGTATTCATTGTTCCTCCGCATATTCTCGCCCTTATGCCGCATTTATATATCTAAAATTAAACTGTTTGACAACGCATATTGACAAACAATGGCAAATCATGTTTTTATCATCACAATCCTTTTAAAATTTTCAGAAAAGCATAGGGTCGCAGACCAGTGATAGCAATGAAACTTATAACATTGTTTAGCCGACCGCAAACGCGGCTCCGTTAGAATAAAAAATGCTAATAACAAAATCTCAACTTGTAAATAAGCCGGCAAAATTACGACCTCATATCGTTATACTTGGGGCTGGTGCAAGTATCGCAGCGTTTCCGAAAGGAGATATTAATGGGAAGAAACTACCGACTATGGATAACTTAATTGAGATGCTTGATCTCGAACCAATATTAGAACTGGGAGGGATTAAGAATATACGGCGCAATTTTGAAGATATTTACGGTGAGTTGCATGAAAATGATCCTAGCTCACCACTACTCAGAGAAATTGAGAAGATCGTTTATGCTTATTTTGAAAGTCTAAGCCTTCTAGCATTTCCAACTATGTATGATTATTTATTGTTATCTCTTAGGCCAAAGGATATTGTTGCAACTTTTAACTGGGATCCTTTTCTCTTTGATGCTTGGAATCGGAACAAGGATAAAGTTCCCTTACCAATAATTTTACATCTCCATGGCAATGTTCGAGTGACACATTGTCCAGACCACCCTGTTTATGGTGAACGCGGCATGTATTGTCCGGAATGCGATAGAGACCTTATCCCCTCTCGCCTACTATACCCAATTAGAATTAAGAACTATGCCAACGACCTCTTTATCAAGACAGAATGGGAAATTCTAAGGAAAGGTTTGCGTCAGGCGATGACCTTAACAATTTTTGGCTATGGGGCACCTACTACGGATAAAGAAGCAGTTGATATTATGAAAAGCGCATGGGACAAGGATAATCGGTTTATCGAACGAACGGAGATCATTGATATAAAGGATGAAGATGTTCTGAGGGCTCAGTGGGAGCCTTTTATAATAAGAACTTACTTTGATTGGTCTGACAACTTTTATCAATCTCGGATAGCAAAATTTCCTAGAAGAACATGTGAAGCGTTATTAGATCAAACTCGCTATGGTCTATTTGTTGAGGAAAATCCCTTTCCATTTAATGCTAAATTTGATGAATTGTTATCTTGGATTATGCCATTAGTTGATGCAGAAGATAAAATGGAGACGATTAAAATTTAATTCTGGCCGGTGACTTCCATGTTGGGCTAAAGCAGCATATATCCGGAATTATTTACCTCCAAAAAGGCAAAGGTGTTTTCTGATGGAATTGGAAATTAAACTGGACTATGCGGATGTTAATTGGCAGTTTGTAGCCGAAACACTGAAACGCGTAGGTATGGCTTATGCAGAACCTGCCGCGCACCAGAAATCATTTGAGAACAGCCAGGTCACTGTATTTGTCCGTCGGGAAGGTCAATTGATCGGTTTTGGACGGGCAATTTCTGATGGCGTTTTTCAAGCGGCGATCTATGATGTCGCGATTCTTCCTGAATATCAGGCCCAGGGTATCGGGACGATCATTATCAAGACAATCATGGATAAATTTTCTAATTGCAATTTTATTCTATACGCAGCGCCGGGGAAAGAAGGATTTTATCAAACATTGGGATTCAGGAAAATGAAAACAGGTATGGCGCTTTTCCTAAAAGCCGAGCAGATGAAAGAAAGAGGATTCACCGAGTAAAAGATATATGTTAAACTAAAAAATAACGGAGAAAGATTGCCAATCTTAATTTTTATTGAAAGGAGGTTTTAAAATGGCAAAGAAATCCTTTCCTCTTTCCAAGGTCTATGGCTTGCTTGAGCCGGGGCCGGTTATCATGGTCACGACCGCCCGGGATGGTAATCCAAACATCATGACTATGTCATGGCACACGATGATGGAGTTTGAGCCGCCGCTGGTTGGTTGCGTCATCAGCAATCGCAACTATTCCTTCGACTTGTTGAAGGCAACCAAAGAATGTGTGATAAATATTCCCACAGTGGAGATAGCCGAAAAGGTTGTGGGCTGCGGCAATACCCATGGCGCAAAAATAGATAAGTTCAAAAAATTTGGTCTCACGCCAAAACCAGCTTCGCAAGTCGGAGCGCCTCTCATTGATGAGTGTTATGCAAATCTCGAGTGCCGGGTGGTTGACACAAAGATGGTAGCCAAGTATGGTTTCTTCATCATGGAAGTCGTGAAAGCCTGGATTGACCCCAAAATGAAAAATTCGCGCACGATTCATCATCTGGGAAGCGGCAACTTTATGGTTGCCGGTAAAAAGATAAAGTTAAAATCAAAAATGAAGTAGCGTCTGACAATCGCATCCGGCGGACGAGGCGAAACCACGCCGCTGAGCTTTATCGCTTTGAAAGATCCTGCGGGTGCGGGTGAGAAGAAAGCCGCCCATGTGGTGGATTAATATTTAGAAGGGAATGATGAAGGACCTTCCATCGGCGGAAACAATATAAGAAAACAAAAGTGGAAAAATATTTTAGCGTAAGAGGAAAAAAATTTGGCATCTAATTATAAAAAAATAAATATATATAGTATATTTTCTTACTTTATAATCTGCGCATTTTTAGGATGGATTTTTGAGACGACGGCCGTATTGATACAAACAGGTCATTTGACAGACCGCGGTTTATTATTTATTCAAAAGAACTTCAGTTATTATTTCCCTTTTTTAAAATCCATGCCTTTTATCAAAAATGTTCCTCTTGTTTGGGGATTGCCAATTATAGAAATCTATGGTCTGGGTGGAATTATCATTATTTTTTTATTTAGAAAACTGAAAAACAAACCTATCATTCTTTTTTTTACAGGAATGATTTTAATGACTTTATTTGAGTTGATGGCAAGCTATTTTTGCGGTTATGTTTTACATCGTACTTATTGGGATTACAGTAAAGATTTCCTCAATTTTCAAGGAAGAATATGTCTACGTTCTTCATTGGCCTGGGGGTTTCTTTCCATGTTTACAGTGGAATTTCTTATATCTAAATTGGAAGTAATATATGCGGAGGAAAGAAGAATAAAGCACTTTAAAACAATTATAAGCATTTTTATTGCATATACGTTTATCTGTGTTTTTTTTAAAATATTTTTTGTTGCGCAAACTATATCCAAGTAATTTTTATAAGCCCAGGCATATGGAATGGCGCTCACAGGTCAAGCGTATGTTATGTCAATTCCAAAGAAATAAGAGCATCAACCTATGGGAAATATATTTTCTTCATTGCCGGATGGATTAGAGCATGAATCGTTCGAAGAATTGCTTCGTCATAAAAATATAAAGATCGAACGAATTGTTTCGCAGGGACATATCTCTCCGGAAGATGGTTGGTATGATCAGAAAGAAAACGAGTGGGTTATTGTTCTGGAAGGCTCCGGATCAATTCTCTTCGAAAGCGGAGTCGAAGTTAATCTGAAAAAGGGTGATTATTTAAATATTCCCGCACACACCAGACACAAAGTTACCTGGACCGACCCTCATAGTATTACTATTTGGTTGGCAATTCACTATTTTTAGATGTTCATGAGCAGGCTTTTAGTAAAAAGTATTTTCGGGAAATTCCAGTTACTTTCTTTACTTTATAATCTTGATAATCTCTTTGAATTTAGGATCAGCGGCGGTGCGCAGCAATTTAAAAAGAACCATTTCCGTACCGGTGATATGCACCCCAGCACTTTTCATCGCGTCCATTCCGACTTGGCGGTTCTCCGGCGTGCGCGAGGAAACCGCATCTGAAACCAGATGAACATTGTACCCGTTGGAGATGAGATCAAGAGCCGTTTGATAAACGCAAACATGGCATTCAATGCCGGCAAGAACTATATGTTTACGGCTTAATGCTTTTAGTTGCAAGATGAAATTTCGATTATCCCAGCAGCTGAAGGTTTCTTTGGCGATAGGCTCTATGCCATCTAATTCCCGTGAGATTACAGGTAAAGTCTTGCCGAGTTTTTGCGGAATTTGCTCAGTGAAGATGATCGGAAGATTAAGCGCCTTAAAACCCTGAATCAGTTTTACGTTGTTGGCAAAAAGATTTTCCTTGTCGTACATTGCCTGAGCAAGATTGCCCTGAATGTCAATAATGATTAGTACTGCGTTGGTGCGGCTGAGCATTTTGATAGGCTCCTTATTTATCAGTGATATAAGATTATATTCGAAGCTCCGCGCAAGCTGCTTTGCTTGTCCCTTTTGCCTTGAACCATGCCAATTGGACCTTCTTTAGATTTCCCAGGCGGCCTTCGCCCCTTCCGTCGTCGCTTCAATAATCCGGCGGGGTGCAACAGCATCACCGATAATGAAATGACGAACACCTTTTTTCGAGAGCATGTCTTTGAGTGTATTCCTCGGCGTGACGCCGATGGCGACAATAACCTGGCTAACAGGTTCGATTTTGCTATCTTCGCCGCTTTTCGTATTCGTAACAACAACCGCTCCTTTTGTAATAAGTTTTACGGTTGTGCCGAACATCAGTTTGATCCCGGCTGCTCGAAGACGTTTATGCAGCATGTAGCCATGTGCAGCCAATGCCAGAACGGGTGAAGTGGCCAGCATTTCCACCAGAGTAATGTCCTTAACGCCCTTCTCGCGCAGGAAATCAGCCGTTTCCATACCCACAAGGCCGCCGCCGATGACGACAACGTGATCCTTGGACTGGACTTTGCCATCCAAGATCTGCCAGGCGTCACAAACCACTGCTGAGTTAATGCCCTCAACCGGGCAGGTGGATTTGTCGGCGCCGATGGCCAGGATGACCGCATCGGGTTTGCCCGCTTCAATCATGGCCTCGGTAACTTTCGTGTTCGTTTTGATTGTCACGCCTTTCTTGATGCAGTTTGCCGTGATGGTTTGAATATATTTACCGTACACTGCTTTGTGGGGGGCCTTCGCGGCGTAACGAACATTTCCGCCGGTATCCTTTTCCTGCTCGAAGAGCGTTACATGATGTCCGAGGCATGCGGCCTCAAAAGCAGCGGTAAGCCCGCCCGGTCCACCGCCAACAACCCAAACATTGCGGCCAACTGCCGCCGGGCCCGCCGGGTAGATCAGTTCCTGACCGGTCTGCGGATTAATGGCGCAACGAATCGGAAGCTGTTCTAATGAAAGGCGCTCAATGCATCCCTGATTGCAGGCAAGGCATTCCAGCGTGTCTTGGGGATGTCCTTCCCTGACGTTTTTCAGGAAATCGGGGTCGGCCAGATGCTGTCTGGCCACAGCTATAAGGTCGGCGTCTCCCCGGGCAATCACTTCATCCATGGCATAAGGATCGACATAGCGTCCGACGGAAATAACGGGAACTTTCGCCACGTCTTTGATTTTCCGGGCCAGATATGCCTTAAAGCCCGGGTCGTATTCAATAGGGGCGCTCGGGTTTGGTGTATCAGTGTTAACTTCCGGGTTGCCATGGGTGCCAAAGGAGACATTGATCATGTCTGCACCAGCACTTACCAGATCGGGAATAATGGTCTGCATGTCAGAGATGGTATAGCCGTTCTTGATGCACTCCTCGCCGGAAACCCGAATGGACATAGGGAAATCCTGGCCTACCTGTTTGCGCACTTCCTTGAGGCACTCGATCATGAAACGGGACCTTCCACGGAAATCACCTCCGTATTTATCCGTACGCTGATTGCAATTGGCCGAGAGAAATTGCATGAGGAGATAGCCATGTGCTCCGTGAAGCTCCACGGCATCAAACCCTGCCTTCCTTGCCCGCACGGCTGCGCTGCCAAATGCAGCAATGGTTTCCTCGATATCTTCAAGAGTCATCTCGCGCGGCGCTCCCAGAAAACCGAAGATATAGCTCGGAATGGCTGAAGGCCCGATAGCTTTATTTTTCCGCTGAAGCAGATAATTCTCGCGGCCTGTATGGTGCAACTGCATGGCAATTTTGCTTCCCTGGGCATGCACCACATCGGCAAGCTTGCTAAGGCCGGCAATGAATTTATCATCCCAGACAGCAATGCAACGGGGTGAAGCGGAGCCCAGAGGATGCACTTCAGTGATCTCAGTTATTATAAGCCCGGCACCGCTCTGAGCCCGGCGTTTTATATAAGCCAGGTTTGCTTCACTGACGGTGCTGTCATCATTGCCGAGGGCTGTGCCCATGGGCGGCATGACTAAACGGTTGGGAATTTCGAGGGAACGGATTTTAATAGGCAATAATAAATGTTGAAGGGTTTTCATGGACGATCTCCTTTTACAGAAAAAAATGAGCGGATATGAGGTGAATTATTATCATAAATAGATTTTTGCCGTCGCCCATCCGGGCGACGGCAGACTATTCTCATATCAGCGGAAATTCTTACTAGGAAAGATGCGTACTCAACAGCAAGCCGCCGTCGATGATGATCTCCGCTCCTGTCGTATAATTGGAGGCAGCGGATGCCAGGTAGAGCGCGGCGCCCGCGATTTCATCGGGATTGCCGATGCGACCGGAGGGCAGCATCTTTTCCACAGCCTCTTTCGCTTTTTGAGCTTCTTCCGGCGAAAGGTGTCCCCAGTGGGAATTCATCATCTTGGTGCTGATGGGTCCCGGAGCGATGGTGTTTACCTGAACATTATAGGAATTTAGTTCGCTGGCAAAGGCCCTCGTAACCATCCGCATGCCAGCCTTGGAAATAGAATAAATGCTTACACCCGGTTCGGGATTGAACCCGTCAACGGAAGCGATATTGATGATTTTCCCTCCGCCTTGCTTTACCATGATATTGGCCACGGTCTGGCTGACGAAATAAGCCCCTTTCAAGTTCAGGTTCATGATCGTATCCCAGAGGCGCTCGTCGGATTCAAGGACGGAGTTTATGGCGGGGCTCGCGCCGGCATTATTGACCAGAATATCGATTCGGCCGAATTTTTCCATCACGGTGTTGACCATCTTTTTTATCTCGTCCGTTTTGCCCAGATGAGCCGGGAGCGGAAACGCCTCGCCGCCGAAGGCTTTAATCTCGGCTGCCGTTGATTCCAGATCCTGTGCCTTGCGGCTGGTGATAACCACTTTGGCTCCTGCCTTGGCGAAAGCAAACGCTATAGCCTGGCCGATGCCGCGGCCACCGCCGGTGATCACGGCTATTTTTCCTTTTAGTGAAAACTGAGATATATCGAACATAGTTTAATTCTCCTCAAAATATGAAATATACATCTTTGCCGGCATATTTTATTCGTGAAACTCAAATTCCGAAAGCGAANNGCGCAACGGAATTTGAAAGTTAATAAGACCCAAGTTTCAGAAACAAAGTGCGCTGGAACTTGTAGGTCGAATTATCCCGCAAAGCGGAGGTTATATACTAGCAACTTGCTGCGAAACGTTCCCAAATCGTACTTTGGGGTTTATACCCGTGACTTTGCAGTTTTCATCTTGTTGCTGAAAACTGCAAAGTATTTGCTGCTCATAATATACCCGCCAGGCCCTTCACCAGCTCCTTGCGCGCCTTGATGTCGTATTGTGACGTTATGGCGATCTGCTCCATGATGGGGGATCCGCCGCCGTGATAGTTTCCATAGTTCATGACACCGGCCATGGTCCCGATGGTGTAGTCGCCCAGGGTCATCCAGAATTTAATCTGGTCTTCCACGGGAACCTTGGGATTACGGTTGAGGTACTTTTCCAAGACAGCTTTCAGGTCGGGATGGGTGAGGTCGCCTTCGTAGGGGAAGGTGGAAGGTATGCCGCCGGCGATCCGGCAGATGAGTTCCTGCTCATGGAAAACCGCTTCACCCGTCAGGCAGCGGCCAACATTGCAGTAAATGGAGTTGGGGATATAGCTGCCAGGACCATAGGGGCAACTGCCCATACCCGGGATGATGACTTCGGGCTTGCCCAGGCTGGAGGCCGTATAACCTGCGGCATAGCCCAGCTCAGATATTTTGATGATCTCCGCCAGCATTTCCTTAACATGTGGCGTTTTCTCGATGCCGTTGTATTCAGCCGCCAGGGCCGCCAGACCAAGGAAAACGTCTCCGATGGCGGGCTTGCATCCCGAGTAACTGTGGCGGTGGAACAGCGCGAACAGCAAGGCGCACAGGCCGCCGTGATCGTTTTCGCCGCAGAGAAATACCCGTTCCCAGGGAACGAAACAATCCTCGAAGATGATGTAGGAGTCGGAGTAGCCGATGTCTATACCGCGCTTGATGTGTTTGCGCTTGTGCTGGCTGTGGATAGAGACAACCTGCTTGACCCCTTCGTAATCGGAGGGAACGGCAAAGGCCACTGCGTAATCTTTTTCGTCGGGGCCCAGGGCGCGGGTGGGCACCACGATGATTTCATCAGAGATGGAGGCCTCGGAAATATGGAGCTTGCAGCCTCGGACAACGATTCCATCGCTTTTCTTCTCCACGACGCGGACGTACATGTCGGGGTCCGTCTGTTGGATGGGTCGCTTCATGCGCTCACCCTTCATGTCGGTCTGGGCGCAGCTTCCCACGAGATCTTCTTTCTGGAATCGTTCGAGCCATTTGAGGAAATTCTTGTGGTACGAAGTATTCCCGCTGTTCACCTTGTCCGCCTCGAAGGAAACGGCATTGACGGCGTTCAGGGCGTCGGTGCCCATGCAGCGCTGAATGCACATACCGGCCTTCCGGCACAGGGCCCGGGTCATGTCCTGTTTTTTATGGAGATCGTCCGTGCTCTGATGGACATGGCAGAAACGGTTGATCGTCTCTCCCGTCAAGTGGGACGTGGCGGTGCACAGATCCTTTAACTCCGGATCACTGACAGCGTCAAAGGTAATCCCCATCACGTTGAGCACCGGAGCCTGAATCTCGTCATCACGGTCGATCTTTTCGCCGTCGTGATAGATGTTTCTCTTCATCTTCCGAAGCCCTTCAATGTACTGTTCTCTTGTTCTCATTGTATTACTCCTTTTTCTTGTTAAACTTGTTTATTTGTTTTTATCTTTTGAGGATGCTCCACTATCTTTTTTCTGAAAAAGTTTTTCGAAAACATTTGCGTCCTCCAGTTTCAAGTACAGTGTCGTGCCGGACTCTTCTTTTTTGGCGCGGATACCGTCAAAAATAATTTCGATTAAAGGGTCGAGCATGTCCGCAATGCTCGTTTTTCGCTTCGGCATTCCCTGCATATGCCAGTGAATGAATAAGTGTTCGATGGCGCCCATCAGCATGGAGCGGATCAAATAGGGATTGGAATCCTTTTTGAATGTGCCGTCTTCGATCCCCGTCTTAATACAGTCCAAAAGTACATGAGACGACCGGCGTATTGCGGCATGGGCGGGCGTATGGCGAAATCTCTTGTTCGACATGAGTTGAAGCAAAACCAAGGCAGAATAATGGGGGTTCGATTGATAAAGCTGTACATAGAACAGCAATATGGCCCTTATTTTTCCTTCCACCCCTTTAATGTAAGGTATAACCTTTGATGATTTTTCAAAAGTCTCATTGGATATTTTTTCGGGAATGGCGAAGAGAAGATCTTCTTTTGTTCCGAAATACTCATAGATTGTAGCTTCCGAAACCCCGGCCTCTTTACTGATTTCGGTGATAGTCGCGATCTGGAAACCTTTTTCGGCAAATATACGCAGAGCTGCATCCATGATGCGGTCTTTTCTGGTTTTTGGTCTGCTCTTATCTGTCATAATCATACCTTATGATGATTTCGATTTTAATCTACATCGTCATAGTCACACTGTCAAGTATTATTCTTATTTCATAGCCTGACTACGGAATATAATATTATTACAAAGTCACACATGACTATTAGTCAGAAAAAACAAATTATGGAACCATTTATAACTTCATGAAATCAAACATAAAAATAATGACAGATAGAATCGACGATTTAATCCGGCCAAAGAGAAAGAAGATGGCGGATGAGTGATGCCTTGGGCAAAAGACAGGAAAGGTGTTGTATCCCGTGGTTTGAAATCCGCCAGCTTCAGCCGAGGGAGGAATGCGGTGTAATACGCTTATAAATTAAGCAGGAAGCTCTCCCCAATGGCATGGGGGTATTGTTTTAACTCTTTTATTTGTGAGACTAAAATTTTAAAAGTAAAACGTATTAAAATTTGTAAGTCGAATCAATGAAACTCAGATATTACAAATGCAGTGCAGTAATATTTGTAAGTTGAATTGATCCCAGGTGCGAAACGATTGTGACTCTCGCTGAGAGCAAATGGAGTGAAGCTCGAAGCGTAAGAGGAACAATCCCGCCAAAGGCGGAGGATTGAATACTCCTCAGCTTGCTTTTAGGGTTTCATACCCGTGATTTTCCGAGAGACAACATCAGCCAGTTTTTCTTCCGGCGCATTATCCAGATCAACAGAACTACCGGCTACAATAATCCATTTTCGGGCAAGATTTGTAAATTCGGTTTTATCCACGCAAGCCGTTGGGCAGCCGCAAATCATAATACCGATGTCCCATGGATTTAAGGATAGATTCGTGGTAAAATTGTATTCTGGCGGCAGTAGTTTTTCTATCTCCAGCGCCAGTTTTGCCCTGTCGATGCGCGGATTGCAGCCGCCGCAGTATTTTATGCCTATAACAATTTGCATTAATTATCTGATAACTTGTATGTTCCCGGATTTCGGATTTAGGCCCTCTTCTGCTGGTTCAATCATTCTGATTGACTCAGATATTTTATATCGGCAATTAAAAACCTTGAGTGTTTAGGTTCAATCTACAAGATTGAACCAGCCTAAAAGCTCATTTTAAGATAGAATCTGGTTATCCTTTAATTCCGGCGATTTCTTTAGCTAGTTTTTTCTTTTGTTCCAGATTTCCCTGGCGCGAAATCATAATGCGTTGAGCCTGCGGCGAACCCGCGCCATGCATGGATTCCGTGCGATAGCCGACCGCGGCAGTGCCTAAAGTAATATTTTCCACCAATCTCAAAACACGGCAGCGATTCTCCGTGGGCACCGAGGCGATTCCTTTAAAATATTTTTCGACTAATTTGCCGATTTCCGGGTGACGCAAATCTTTTTCCGAGCCCATCGTAACCATTAATCCGCCGGCGATATCTTCGGCCAGACGGGCAATTTCGTAGGGGAATCGGGTGACGTTCTGTTTGCAGACATTGGCCAGCAGTAAATCAATCAGGTAGTTGCCGGAAGCCGTCTTATGTCCCTGTGAGGAGCAGGCAATGCCGCAGGCGTAAAGAGTTTCATTCAGATGTATCATTTCGATCAGTTTGTCTTTAACGTGGGATGCTTTGGAAGCGCCGTTGTAATCGGCAGCCAGAGCAGCCGCGCCGATGAGTACGTCGCCGACACCGACTTTACAGCCGCCGTAGCTCTGGCGGTGATATCCGGCAAAGCGTTCCACCAAAGCGCCGCTGAATTCATATTCGCCGCACATAAACACGTTTTCCCAGGGAACAAATAAATCGTCAAAAATCATGAGAGCCTCGTGACCGCCGAACTGCCGGTTGCCCACATCGATTTCACAGCCTTCGAGTTTCCGCGTATCACAGGACTGCCGGCCATAAATATAGGATACGCCTTCCGCGTCGGCAGGGGCGACAAAAGAAAGGGCATAATCGGCATCTTCTTTGGACATGGCGATCGTCGGCATCACCAAAATCCAGTGCGAATTGATGGCTCCTGTCTGATGTGCTTTGGCGCCCCGCACGACAATACCATCCTTTCTTTTTTCCACTACATGAGTGTAGAGATCGGGATCGGCTTGTTTGCCGGGAGGCAGGCTGCGGTCGCCTTTAGGATCAGTCATGGCACCGTCCACAGTCAAATCTTGTTCCTGAATCATTTTTAGAAACTTGGTAAAACGCTCATGATATTTAGTGCCGAGTTTTTCATCCATTTCGAATGTGACGCTGTCCACGGCATTGATGGCGTCCATTCCGACGCATCGTTGAAAACAAGAAGCTGTTTTTTGTCCCAGCAGGCGCTGCATTTTCACTTTCTTAATCAGATCTTCAGTGCTTTGGTGCAGGTGGCAGAAGCGATTAATTTTTTCCCCGGTCAGATGGGATTTTGCTGTCATCAGGTCTTCATGCTGAGGATCTTGAGCCAGTGCGTAAGTCATTTTTACGGAATTCATGGATGGCCTGATTATCGGATTATCCACTGGATTTTTTATCAATTCGCCCAGCAGATAGACTTTAAAATTCATTTTGCGCAGGCTTTCTTCATATTGTTCAGCAGTTTTTAACGCCATTCTCTGATGCCTCCTCGAATATTTCTATCGACATAGTTTTCAAAGTGGAGCCCCCTCCGGCAGGAGCCGGAGGCTCCCTGTAATAACGCGATCTCCCGCGAGTTACGGCGCATTCCTCCCCCGGCTGGAGCCGGGAGATTCCAAGTCTCGCGGGATTGAAACAGCTTTGTCCCTCTTAGATCACAGGCTTAGTTTAGTAACGAAAAAGGTATATGTCAAACCAATTTTCCCCCGCTTTAAAAGCAATCCCGCGTCTGGAAATTTCTTGACTCCTGCCGGGGCGGGTTCCGCTATAAAAATGTTGAATAAATAATTAGGTGCTGATAATTAGATTTTGGCACATAAACTTAGCTGATTATGATGCAGACACTAAAGGAGAATGTTGCGTCAATGACGACTTTTACAGCAGATAAACGAACAAAGGAGCGGTTTGATGCAAATCCCGAACGCTTCATTGAAAAGGCCATCAGACATTTCGTCAAAACGAGTCCTTTGAACCGGTTGGAATCATTCGGAGGCGAGCCTATCTTTGATCAACCACTGGTCGGCTTTGCCGACAGTGATGATCCGTTGTTTACCGAGTATAAAAAAGTGGTACACGAACTCCACCTCAGTCCCCGGGAAATGCTCACTTTACACCTCACCGAAACATTAAAGGATGAAGCACCTCAACTGGCGGACGTAAGTGTTGTTTCTTTCATACTGCCCATTAACCGCGAAACATTGCGGACTAATGCCAGAGAAAAAGAAGGCCCATCTCTGCGTTGGAATCATACACGCTGGAAAGGGCAGGATTTTATCACCGGGTTGTCCACATATTTGGTATCGCTTTTAGAAGCAATGGGAACCCATGCTCTTGCTCCGGAAATATCGCCTTATTTTAAAATTTTGCAAGTCTCCGATGGCTTTACATCCAACTGGTCACAACGGCATATCGCCTATGCTGCCGGGCTGGGTACCTTCAGCCTCAACGAAGGTTTTATCACTTCCAAAGGGCTGGCCATGCGCTGTGGAAGTGTGGCTGCCAGCATTAAATTGAAACCATCCGTAAAACCCTATGAACACCATCTGGCAAATTGTCTTTTTTATGCTGCTGGTAAGTGCGGAAAATGTATCCGTCGTTGTTTCGGCGGTGCAATAAGCGAAAAAGGCCATGACAAACTCAAATGCTTCGAGGTTCTCTTTGTGAGGCAGAAGCCCTGGGCGGAAGGCGCATATGGATCAGGATACATCGGGAGTTATGCCGGATGCGGCTTGTGCCAGACAGGCGTCCCTTGTGAAAGCCGCATTCCTGTTCTCAAAAAAAGACGACAGAAAATAGACTAAAAAATAATCATCCCGCGTCGCTTCGCTCCGGGGATCAATTCCATTTGCGCTTCAAATTTCGTTTCACTCATTTTCAGCGAATGTCATTGATTCGACTTGCGCTTCAAACTTCGCTACGCTTGTTTTACCACGGCGCTACACGCCTGGTATAATTCGTCCAGCAAGCTTTAGTGCACTATGTTTCTGAAGCTTGGGACTCATTATCAGCTAGTTTCATCTATAAATTCCACCAATTGTTTTTCGCTTAATCCCACACCCGGTTCTCCGTCCAGACGTTTGGAGATGAAACCTTTCTCAAAGAAAAGAACAGTGGGGAAAATGTCTATTGAATATTTGTCCCCTATGCTTTCCCCGTCATCCTGAACACACAAAAAATACGGTTGTTCTTCTTGAGCATACTGCTGAAATATAGGCAGAAATTTTCTGCAAAAAGGGCACCAGGACGCGTAAACGAGGGCGATCACCCTGTCGTTGGTCTTCAATATTTTATCAAGATCATGTTCGTTATCAATCAGAACGATCTTGTTACCTGAATTCATGAGGTTCTCCTTACCACCGCAGGATTTTGTTGAATACAGCCTGGCATAAAAAAATCATTGTACGAGTAGACCGTCTGTGAATAGACGGTTAGCATAACCTGATAATTTGTCAAGGAAATTATCAAAGCTATTCTGAAATATTCATGGTTTTAAACCGTTAAATCAGGGTTGTTTATTTATATTAGATCATAAATATTTTGCGGTCATTATGTTCTTGACATACAAGGTGGGACTTCTTATACTCCTCGCGTTTCAGCAAATATACGGCACTCAGATGATATAATTTAACGTATTTTGCAGATCGATCACCTCATGAATTTAACGCGTCCATGTGGCCGGTCTTCAATAATATGTTTTGAAAAAAGGAAAGGAAAGAAAAACTATATGCCTATCATGACATGGATTAAAGACGAAACCGTAGCGATCATCACCATGACCAATGGTGAAAACAGGCAAAATCTTGAATTTGCCAAAACCTTAAGCGCCATGCTGGATGAGATAATCGCTGACAAATCAATATCAGCCCTGATTATTACCTCCAATGACGAAAAGAATTTTTCTCAGGGCATAGACGTTGTATGGATTATGGATAATATGCAGAAAAATAATCATCAGCCGGTCACTGATTTCATCAACGAGATGGATAATGTCTTTAAAAAACTTCTTCTTTATCCGGTACCGGTAATCGCGGCGATCAACGGCCATGCTTTCGGCAATGGCTCGATAATGTCCTGTGCCTGCGATTTTAGATTCATGCGGTCGGACCGCGGCTTCTTCTGCTTTCCGGAAGTAAATATCGGTATTCCCTTCAGATGGGGCATGAACGCTTTTGTTAAAAAAGCTATTCCTCTGCACATATTATCACAAATGCAGTTTTCCGGAAATCGTTACACCGCGCCGGAGCTGGAAAAGCATAACATTATTGTGAAGGCCTGCGCCAATCAGGAAGACCTTATGGCCTCGGCCATAGCTTTTGCCAAGACCCTCCAGAAAAAGCGGGGAATTTTAGGTGAAATGAAAAAGAGGCTTTATAACGATATAATTAAAGTATTAGACGCGGACTTTATGCCGCCGTCAGCCAAAATTGATTCTCTGATGATGTCTGATTAAACAGCATTAAGAATTTTACTTATTACAAAAGAAATTAAAGGTGGAAGAAAAATGAAAACAGTCATTACCGAGATGTTCGGAGTCAAATATCCCATCATATGCGGAGCCATGATGTGGCTTTGTAAACCCAAACTTTGCGCGGCCATATCTAACGCCGGCGGCATAGGAAACCTGACTGCCGGAAACTATTCGACCGATGACGAATTTCGTGATGCAATTAAGTTAACAAGAAAGCTGACAGACAAACCTTTTATGGTGAATATAACCATTCTGCCATCGGTGCATATTACAGCCGAGCATCACAAAATGTATGTGCGTGTTTGCCTAGAAGAAAAGGTCTCCGGGCTGGAAATATCCGGCACACCGCTGGACAAGGTTGTAGGAAGAGAATATATAGACCTTCTAAAAAAAGCGGGGGTCAAACTCTTTCATAAGGTGGGATCGGTGCGTCATGCCGTGCATGCCGAGAAGATGGGTTACGACGGCATTTATGCCGCGGGCATCGAAGAGGGCGGTCATCCGCTCAATGACGACGTGACAACAATGCTGCTCACGCCACGCATTGCCGAAACGGTGAAGATTCCTGTCGTGACTGTAGGAGGCATAGCCGATGGCCGCACTTTGGCGGCCGCTCTTGCTCTCGGAGCCCAGGGAGTTATGATGGCGACCCGCTTTGTCGCCACGCAGGAGTGCGAAGTGCATGATAACATCAAGCAGGAAATTATCCGGCGGCAGGAATATGAGACGACTCTTATCTGCAAATCTATCGGTTTGCAGGGACGGGCGATAAAAAATAAGATTGTTGAAGAGGTTCTGGCTGTGGAAGCAAAGGGCGGCGGCTTGGAACAACTTATTCCACTTATATCAGGACAAAGAGTAAAAGATGCATGGGAATTCGGCAAGGTTGACGATGCTCCTATGATGATGGGACAATCAGTCGGGTTGGTAAAGGATGTTCCCACGTGTAAAGACCTTCTCGAGAGAATAGTGGCGGAGGCCAAGGCGGATATTGAGCGCGTCACAAATATATTTAATAGGTAAATATAATACAGATAAGAATTACAGGAGTACCGGGCAAATTAGAGACAGCTGTCCTTAATTATTCGAACTCAGATTAACGAAACTTGCTGAGTCGCCGATTTAACAACAAAACAACTTTCATTATTGGAGTTGGTATCAGCAGGGACGACAAAGAATCCCGGACTATCCAGCGGATATCGATCAGTTGTGCCGACCATTAATTCTCCATCTTTAAAAACTACCCTTATCTTGCGCCCAACTAACAATTTTGGGGAATCGAATTCCTTTTTTTCATTGTAATTCGGGTTGCCACTGAATTCCTTAACAAAAAATAATCCTTTTAGGCCGGTAGTGCGTAATTCCAACAGTTTGCTTCCCGGCGGGGAATCCATCGGAATAAAATGAAAAAAGTCTTTATTGGGTACAAAATTGGTGGTGACACCTTTCAACAGCCGCCCATCCTCATAATGAACTACTATTTTATCCTGAATCATTGCTTTTCTCCCATCTTCTAAATTAATATAAGGCATATAATAATTATACCGCTGCTTAATTTGATTGAAATAAAACGACATCTTTGAACGCCGTTTTCAATCTGGTAATAATGGATAATATACGCGAACGATAAGATTAAGAGAAGTATTGAAATAATAATAGACGGCGTAATAGCGTCCTTATAATAGCGAATCCGAAAGAAAGCAACATAAAAAAACAAACAAGGAACATGACAATAAGATGTAACAATATTTTGTGTTGTATCCATTGAATATGTTTATTATAATATACTTTTGGTGCACCCATTCAACAAAATAACGAACATGGCCGCGACCATTAATATAACAAGTTTTCTCATTTAACTCCTCCACATTGAATTGTCTGAAGTCTGGATGCCATTGCTAGTGGCCATCTTTGCCACAACTAAAAAGAGCGCTTTGGCTCATACGAATTTTGGGAGATTCTTTGATGAAAAGCCCAAGGCCCTTTGCCGTTTCCAGCGTTTGTGAAAAACTTTTCTTTGACACATGGATTACAGGTTCGACCAGAAGAAACAGCCCCTGTGGTTTCATCAGATCGCGGATTTCTAAAAGAAACCGGCGTTGATCGGGAACCTCGTGCACCATCCAGAAAGTCAGAATAAAATCAGCTTTTTCATGAAAGCCGATGGAATCCGGACCGGTCAGATGTGTTTTGATTCTATCGGAGAGGCCTTTCTTTTGAGCGCGTCCCATCAGTGCGGAGAGCATTTTAGGCTGGATGTCGATAGCAGTGACACGGCCGGTGGGACCAACAAGTTGCGCCAAAGGTATCGTGAAATAGCCCATGCCGGGCCCGATATCAATTGCCGTACCTCCTTTGTGAACGTATGGGCTGAGAATTTTAATCGGATCATGGATAATCTTGCGGATGGGATTATCGAATGTAAAACATAACCACCAAGGACAAACATGTTTTGTATCTTTTAATATCATTCTATCTATGTCCTTTCATGGTTAAGATCAGCGATGGCGAAGTAAAAGATAGCCGTCAACTGTGAGCCGTTCGTCTGAATGTGTTGTTAGTTTTATTTCTCATTCAATACGCCATGTTTTCTTAGTTCCCTCAGCAGATGAGATATTTCGGTCTTACAGGTTTGATGGCTTAATTTCAGAAGTTTCGCATACTCGACGAGGCTAACCAAACAAGCAGCAGCCTTTTGTTGATGCACTTGATTCTTAGATTCTTGAAATATTTGATGCCAGTGTTCAAACTTCTGATTGAGGTCATTATTCATACGAAATGAATCGGCCATACCTTTTGCCAATGTATAGGTTTTGATGATTTGTTTGCGCAGATCGTTATATGGAATACGACCTATGAGAAAGGAGTTACCATTATAGACAGTGAAGAAATCACTCACAAGTGGGTAGTATACCAGTAAGGGCTCACCCTCTTTTAAAGACTCAACTCTTGCTCCCATAGTCTCATTGTACCTCTCGGACACCGTCTCAATCTCATCATGAATTGCTTGTAACAACCCCTTGATAAGTTTTACTTCATTCTATTCGATCTGTTTAGATTGGTTTTTGTAAGCCTTGTCGGTGCTCCGAAGAGCAAAGTAGCCTGTTGTGAGACCGCCTACGATAGCACCTATAATTGCTGAACCAAATGATGACGAGTCAAAAATCAAAATAATCTCCTTTCAAAAACTAACAATTAATATAAGTAATGTATAAATCTTACTGGTTTTCAAACAATATTATTTGTTAAGTGCTTGATTATTTACGCCAATATTTTATGAAAATCAAATATTTATTGGTGGAGCCTCCTTTGGAAGGAGCCAGTGGCTCCGTAAAATAATGCGACCTCCCGCGGGTTATGGAGCATTCCTGCACGGCTGCAACAGTGGGGATGCGAAGTCGCGGGATTGAAGTGCTGGATAGAGTATTTTGAATTTATATTCATTTCGCTGTCTGTATTTCATTGACACATGCGACCCTAATTCATATATTCATATCATAAAAAGAAAATCCGCTGAAAAAGGTTTGATCAAGGTTAGGCGCTTGCTTAACGAATACCATTTCGATTTCAAAGGATAACGTGGCGGCGAGGAGGGGGCTCCGCAGGCGTATTACTAATACGTTGAGGAAGCCGATGACGCTGTCAACAAAGTTAGCCAAAGAAAGCGAATTGGTATGAATGGAGAATATCTATGTCACAGGAACCCACATCGCAAACGTTGACTCGGCTGAGAGCATTCTTTGCCGCTGGAAAAACGAGGGATGTCGAGTTTCGCATTGACCAACTGAAAAAGCTCAAAGAAGGCATTCGTAAATACGAATCGGATATTATCGCCGCCCTTTATAGTGACTTTAGAAAACCGCCCTTTGAATCCTATGCGACCGAAATAGGGATTCTCTATACTGAAATTGATCACGCTGTCCGCCACATCCGCTCATGGTCGCGTCCCCGGCGCGTGTCAACACCCATCATTCATTTTTTGTCCCGGAGCCGTATTTATCATGACCCTTATGGCGTTGTCCTGATTATCAGCCCCTGGAATTATCCCTTCCAGTTGACCATCGCGCCCCTGATCGGCGCGATTGCCGCCGGCAATTGCGTCCTGATCAAGCCTTCCGAGTTTTCCCCTGCCATATCGGCGGTCATAGCAAAGATGATCGCTGAATTATTCGATCCCGATTATCTGGCCGTTTTCCAGGGCGACGCGGAGGCAACACAGCAGATCCTTGCGGAAAAATTCGACTATATCTTCTACACGGGAAGTACGGCTATCGGCCGGATTATCATGACAGCGGCAGCCCGCCACCTCACACCGGTGACGCTGGAGCTGGGTGGGAAAAGCCCTGCTATTGTCGACCAGGATGCCCGTCTGGATTACGGGGTCAAAAGAATCGCCTGGGGAAAATTTTTAAATGCCGGACAGACCTGTATTGCTCCGGATTATGTTCTGATCCACCGGAAAATCAAGGAAGCATTTGTCAAGGAGATGATCCGGACGATCCATACGTTTTATGGCGAAGACCCTATGGAGAGTCCCGATTACGCCAGAATCATCAACGAGCGGCATTTCAACCGCCTCCTTCATCTTATGGAGAAGGGTCGGATTCTCTCCGGCGGCACTATCCGGAGAAAAGATCTTTATATAACGCCGACGCTCATGGATCAGGTCTCTCCCGATGATCCGGTTATGCAGGAAGAAATCTTCGGTCCCATCCTTCCCCTAATTGAATATGATGACATTGACGAGGCGATTGCCTTTGTGAATCAGCGGCCACGGCCGCTGGCGCTTTATTGTTTCTCTGGAAACAAGGGAATTCAGGACAGGGTTCTTCGGGAAACATCGTCCGGCGGCGGCTGCATCAATGACACCATCTCCCATATCGGCAGCCAGGAGCTTCCCTTCGGCGGTATTGGGGAAAGCGGCATGGGTGGTTATCATGGAAAGGCAAGTTTCGATACGTTTACGCACCAGCGGGGATTCCTGTTTCGGTCAAATTTACTGGATATGCCATTGCGTTATCCTCCTTATCATGGCAGAGTGTTTCTGTTGAAAGTATTGTTCCGGATTATCGGATAGGAACGTTCTGAATGGAAAAGAAGGTATAAAGATAAAAAAATATTTATAGAGGTGCTCTATGGCAGAAAAAACAATTATCAAATTAGGCAAGATGGTTAAAAATTTCACTCTGCAGGATCAGTTCAGCCTGGACTTTGTCCTGTCAGAGCTGAGGGGGCGGCGCGTCTTGTTGTCTTTTCATCCCCTGGCCTGGACGCCAGTCTGCACTCTGCAGATGCAATCCCTCGAAAAAAACAAAAGAGAATTCGATAATCTTCATGCGATCGCCGTGGGCTTGAGCGTGGACAGCGTTCCCTGCAAGGCGGCGTGGGCCAAAGCTATAAAGATCAAACAGACGAAGCTTCTGGCGGACTTCTGGCCTCACGGGAATGTAGCCAAAAGCCTCGGGCTGTTCCGGGAACAGAACGGTTTTTCACAACGGGCAAACGTCGTCCTCGATCAGGCGGGGAAAGTTTGTTTTCTGAAGGTCTATCCCATCAAAGAGCTGCCGGATATTGATGAGATTATTGCTTTCCTGAAAAATGCATAGAGGGTGTCTAGGAGAATACTAATATACTTTATAGTGAAATATAAAATAGGAGATAAGATAATGATTACACTAATTGCGACTTTAAAAGTTAAAGAAGGAAAAATGGAAGAGGCGATCAATGTTCTGAAAGAGATCGTTCCAAAAGTTAAAGCGAGTGAACCGGGATGTCTGGAATATATACCACACACTGTCCGCGGTGATGAAAAGACCATTATTTTTTATGAGAAATACAGCGATAAGGATGCCCTGAAACTGCATTCCGCCAATTTGATGAAAAATATGGAAAAACTCTTTCCCCTGCTGGAGCCGGGCATGGATGTTAAAACTTGTTACGAGATTATCAAGTAACCTTATTCCAATTCTAAATCAAAGCGCTATATTTATTGGCAGCGCAGCCAAACTGCATGCGCGCGCGAATAGTTCTGTTTTTCATTCTGAAAAATATTGTATAAAGAGCAAAACAGAAATTGAAGGGATTATCTATGGGACTTATACAGATATTAATTAAAGATCCGCTGGCTTTTGTAATATTATCGGTGTTGCTATTATATTCAGTGATCTTTCATGAGTTAGCTCACGGCTGGGTTGCCTATAAAATGGGTGATCCCACGGCTAAATTGCTGGGACGGTTGACGCTCAATCCGGTTAAACATCTCGATCCTATCGGAACATTGATGCTTTTGTTTATCGGTTTCGGCTGGGCAAAACCTGTTCCCGTAAATCTGGGAAATATCCCCAGCAATAAAAGACGCAAAGGAATCATTCTCGTGTCGGCGGCAGGGATTACGGCAAACATTATCTTCGCTTTTGTCGCGCTTTTATTATTGAGGCTGATTTCTCCTGAACCTTCAGGGATGGCCGGGCAAGTCCTTCTTTTGCTGGCCCATATTAACATTATATTAGCCGCGTTTAATTTAATTCCGATCCCGCCGCTTGACGGTTCTAAAATACTCATGGGATTCGCGCCGGAATCCGTAAACAGGGCACTTTATCAAATTGAACCTTTTGGATTTTTTATTGTTATAGGGTTGCTCTATTTACATGTTCTTGATCCGGTGATAAACTTTTTTCAATATATAATTCTGACCATTATTTCTGTTTTTTTGCCCTAATACGTGATAGATAATCCGGAAGATAAAATCATTACTAACAGGAGGAAATATTGTTATGATGACATTTACAGAGTTGTTAAAAAACAGAAGAGCAATTCGTGATTTCCAACTCAAAGATGTTTCGCTGGACATAGTAAAAGAAATTCTCAAAGAATCATGCTTAGCGCCTTCGGCCAGCAATGGCCAACCCTGCCAGTTTATTATCATCAACAACAGGGAGATTTTAAAAAAGCTTTCTGACGAAAGCAAAAAAAATCTCCTGCAGGATTTTTTCAAAAACCCTGCTTCCCTTAATCCGGCCTATGAAGCGCGGATGAAGGATGAAAACTTTAATGTTTATTATAACGCTCCATGTTTGATTTACGTTATCGGTTCGAAAAGCGTTAGTTCACTGGACGTTGATTGCGCGCTGGCGATAAGCTACATTATGTTTGGCGCCACCCAAAGAGGTTTGGGCACTTGCTGGGTCCATTTAGGGTCAAATATCAGAGATCAAAAAATTAAAGCGGAAATAGGTATGCCCGATAATTGCCGGATTGTTGCGCCCATTATTATCGGCTATCCAAAAGAGATTCCCGCAGCGTCGGAGCGGCATACTCCCCAAATTCTCAAGATAGTCAGCTAAGAAGAGAGACTAAAGAAGTTCCGAGATCTTTTTTAAACCTGTGGCGGGGTTTGCCCGAAAGTGAAAACGAATGATTCTTCGTCCCGCGTCTTTTAGCGCCTGCCAATCGCCTTGAGCCTGAGCGGCTTTCAGCGCGCCAAAGGTTAGTGTTGAATCCGCAACGCCGATACGGTCGGGTATCTTTATGTCCAGCAAATCATCAGCGGTTAACTGAACAAATAATCCATTTCCGGAATCGCCTTTGTGCAATTGACCGGTGGAATGCAAATATCGCGGCCCGTAACCAATTGTTACCGCAAGTCCATATTTGGCGAAAATTTTCTCGCGCAGTGATTGCAGAGCTTCGTCCACTTCCGGCGTCGGACTTAAATAAACCTGCAAACAAACATAATCATCTTTCGCGGCTTCAGAAAGAAAACTTTTCAACGCGCCGGCAAACGTAATAGCTTTGGGTCCACCGTAAATAACGCATTCCGGAGTTGTCAAGGAAGGCAATTCGGAAGGAAGTTCTTTGTGTTCGCGGCAAAGCGCAATTGTCCGGCGGGTGTGCGACTTTGTCGTCTCCACGTCCGGCTGAGCAAAAGGGTTAATGCCCAAAAGATGCCCGGCCACGGCTGTGGCCATTTCCCAAAGAAACATTTGACTGCCCAAATCGTAACGATCATTAGGCCTGACAGTAATTACCGGATGTCCGGCTGCAACAAGGCCGGCAACCTTTTGCGAATTATCGTCGACTCCATCTTGAAAAAAAACAAATACGCGATCCTGGCTGTAGAAACGCGGGTCTGCCAATGGTTCATCTAAAACAGGCAGGATTCCTTTTCCTTCTTTTCCGGTGCTCTCCGCGATAAGCTGTTCCAGCCAGTCGCCCAGAGGAGCCCACTGAGGCGACATGATAAAGGTAATTTTGTTTCGGCTTCTCTGCGCCAATGTACCCAAAATGGCGCCTAAAACCGCTCCGGTGGCGGCAAGCTCGCCGGAAAAATTATCCACTTTTTCCCTTTGCGCCGCAGTTATCGCGGTGAGCAGAAGTATTTCCACATCAACGCCGATAATTGCTGCGGGAATAATACCCGGCATGGAAAGGGCGGAGTAACGCCCACCGATTGTGGGATTGTTGAGGAATGTGTGCCGCAAAGAAAGCTCCTGCGCCGTCTTTATCATAGGGCTGCCTTCATCAGTAATCAGGATAAAGTGGCTTCCAGCGGAACTGCCAATTTTCTCCAGGGTCAAGTTGTAGAAGTAGTGAAAGAGGGAAGTTATCTCCAGCGTTGTTCCCGATTTCGAGGAAACAAGAAAAAAAGTATTTTCCAAATCCAGACGCTGAGTAAGTTGGGAAATTAAAACCGGGTCGGTGGTATCCATGATATGTAATTGGGGATGACCAGCCGCACTGCCGAATATTTTATTGAATACTTCTGCCGCCAGACTCGATCCACCCATTCCCAGCAAAGCAACATCGTTAATGCTGCCGTTGGTAAATGGTTCAAGGGTAGCGCGAATATAGTTTATCTTTTCTAATGTTTCCGCAGGAGCGTCAAGCCAGCCCAGCCGGTTGGTAATCTCATCCGGCGCCGGTTTCCAGACGGTATAATCTTTCGCCCAGATACGGGCGATAATATTGTCCCGGCGCATTTTGTCCAACGCACTGATGATTGAGTTTTGATATGCTCCCAGAAAAAAGGCAATATTAGCATTATCCATTTTATTTTTTTCCTGCTAGGCGCGATGGAGTAATTCTTCCGCTGCCGTGATAATCTTGTCAACGGTAAAGCCGAATTTTTCATAGAGCACCGGCCCCGGAGCGGAAGCGCCAAATGTTTCCATGCCGATGATTTTTCCCTGTAGTCCGGTGTAATGCTCCCAGCCCAGCCGTATTCCCGCTTCCACGGAGATGCGGGCAGTGATCCGGGGAGGCAAAACGCTGTCACGATATTCCTGGGGCTGGCGGTCGAAAATTTCCCAGCTGGGAAGAGAGACAACCCTTACCTTCGTGCCGTTTTCCGCGAGCTTGCGGCCAGCCGTTAGCGTTAAAGAGACTTCCGAGCCTGTGGCGATTAAAATCAATTCAGGATTGGGCGCTGACTCCCATAAGATGTAGCCGCCTCGTCTTAAGCCTGCTGCGGCGCTGCAAACGCTTCGATCCAGCACCGGCAAATTCTGGCGGCTGAAAACCAATGTTGTCGGGCCACTCGTGTTGGAAACAGCAATGCGCCATGCTTCCATTGTTTCATTGGCGTCGGCAGGCCGGATAACTGTCATGTTAGGCACCTGTCGCAGATTCATGATCTGTTCAATGGGTTGATGCGTGGGGCCGTCTTCTCCCACACCGATGCTGTCGTGCGTGAAAACAAAGATCGTGCGCACACCCATCAGCGCGGCCAGACGCATGGGCGGGCGCATGTAATCGGCAAAGGGCAGGAATGTGGCAGTATAAGGAATGATGCCGCCATGCAGCGCCATGCCTATGGCAATCGCGCCCATCGCGTGTTCGCGGACACCGAAATGAATGTTGCGGCCGGCAAAGCTCCACGGCCCGCCAACCAAACCTTGCAAACCGGTAGAGGAGGTAGCGGGACTTTGAAAATCACCAAGGCCTTTGAGCCAGGTAAAAGTGGATGGGTTCAGGTCAGCGGAACCGCCGGCAAATTCCGGAACTTTAGCGGCAATTGCCTGCATCACTGTCTCCGATGCTTTACGCGTGGCGATATCTTTGGAGCCCGCGGGAAATTCGGTCAGAGCTGTTTCCCAGTCGGCAGGCAGTTCACCGCTCAGAGCGCGCAGAAATTCAGCGGCAATTGCCGGTTGTGTCTGCTTGAAGGCAGTCAAATCTTCCTGCCATTTATTTTCTGATTTTTTACCGCGGGTGAGCGCTTTGCGGAAAAGTTTGCGCGCCTCGTCCGGTACAAAAAACGAAGGTTCTGCGGGCCAGCCTAGAGCCGCTTTGGCGCCCTTGAGTTCATCCGCTCCCAGAGGAGCGCCATGCGCATCGCAGCTTCCCTGCTTGCAGGGCGCGCCGTAACCGATTATCGATTGCACGCAAATTAACGATGGCCGGTCGCCATCTTTTTTTGCTTTTTTAATCGCCCGGTCGATGGCAGCAACATCGTTTCCGTCTTTAACTGTTTGTACCTGCCAGCCGTAGGACTTGAAACGAAGCTCAATATTTTCCGTACAGGAAATCGCCGCGGAACCGGCAAGCGTAACCTTGTTATCATCATAAAGGACAATTAACTTCCCCAGTCGTAAATGCCCGGCAAGCGAGCAGGCCTCAGAAGCAACACCTTCCATCATGTCGCCATCACCCGTCATCACGTAAGTGAAATGGTCAACTAATTTTGCGCTATCGCTGTTAAAGCGTGCCGCCAGATGCGCCTCGGCGATAGCCATGCCCACTGCATTGGCCAGACCTTGTCCTAAAGGGCCGGTGGTTACTTCCACGCCGGGCGTGTGCTTATATTCAGGATGGCCGGGAGTGATGCTTCCCCATTGCCGGAAATTTTTAATATCGTCGAGCGAAAGGTTATACCCGGTGAGATGAAGAAGAGCATATAAAAGCATCGAGGCATGACCGGAAGAAAGAACAAAGCGGTCGCGATCCGGCCACTGCGGATTTTTCGGGTTATGTTTCAGGTGCTTCGTCCATAGAGTAAAAGCGGCGGGAGCGGCGCCCAGCGGCATGCCGGGATGTCCGGATTTGGCTTTTTCAATGGCATCGGCAGCCAGAAAACGGATAGTATCAATGCATTTTTTTTCTAGTTCTGCTTTATTCGACATATAGTCTCCTTCATTTGTCATTGCGAGACGCGCCTTGCGCGTCGTGGCAATCTAATTTTTTAAAGTACCGGCAAGTCAGTTACTTGGATCATGTTGCATTTAGCACAAAACATTATGGTTAAAAATAATGATTGTACTAACATATTTAAAACTTTTCTTGAATTATATTTTTATTGTAAAATAAATACCAAAAGATTATATATTAGAAACAATAGCTTAGTTTAATATTGATGTTAAGGGGAATATAGCTCTCGAATGTGGAGTTATAGTGAAACTGTGGGATGTCTTGTCAGGTGGTATGATAATTTATGAAAAAAGTAATATTTGAAGGCTCTAAGGAAATTCGTACATACTATGATTTGAATCATGGCGCGGACGCCCTGATCCGGATTGCTGAGGAGTTTCCGAAAGGTAGTAATTACACAATTATGAGCAGTATTCTTCTTCGCACCTTTACGTTTGAGGCATATCTAAATCATCTGGGAGCAAAGACTTTCGAATTTTGGGAGGAAGTAGATTCAATAAGGGTAATGGAGAAATATACTTTGCTTTGTAAACACTTAAAGATGTCTCCGGATTATTCAAGGCGGCCATATCAAACCTTGCCACAACTTTTTAAATTCAGAAATGCAATAGCCCATGGAAGGTCTGTATTTCTTAAGAGCACCAAGGTATTGCATTTATCTTCATCTGGCGACCCGTATGATCACATCCCGAAGGCCGCATGGAAGGAATACTGCACTCCCCAAAATGCAAAAATAGCAAAGAAAGATATTGAATTAATAATTAATGAACTACATCAATGTGCGGGTTTAGGCGAGTATCCTTTCACAGATGGCATCGGCTATGGTGGATTTACGTTAAAATAAAGAAAGGAACCGATTAAATTAAATTTATTAAGTTATCAAAGACGGCAGTACTAAATACCATTTCTAAATCAAAGATGATATTGAGGCGGCTAGCCGACAACGCGGCCAACAAAAATAGCGCTTTGATTTAGAAATGGTAGGGAGGCGTTACATTGATCAGTCTGATGCCAACAATTTTCTTCGGACACGGCAATCCGATGAACGCGTTGTCGAAGAATAGTTATACCGAGGGTTGGGCTTCTATCGGCAAATCAATTCCACGCCCCAAGGCCGTGCTTGCCGTGTCCGCTCACTGGTATATACCGTACTGCGCGGTAACCTCAAATCTTAATCCTCGCACAATCCATGATTTTGTGGGCTTCCCGAAAGAGCTTTACCAGATTGAATATCCGGCGCCCGGCAGTCGTGAGCTGGCGTTGCGTGTTAAAGATCTGCTTGTCCCTGTTGCGGTAAGCCTTGATGAGGGCTGGGGACTTGATCATGGAACATGGTCGGTGCTGAAACATGTCTTCCCGAAAGCAGATATTCCCATTGTTCAGCTCAGCATTGATGAGACACAGCCGCCATCATTTCATTATGAATTGGGGAAAAGGCTGGCGTCACTGCGGGAAGCAGGGGTTTTAATCATCGGCAGCGGCAATATCGTTCATAATTTATCGGCCTGCTCATGGGGAGAGGGTGATGTTCAGCCTTTTGACTGGGCTGTCCGATTTGAAGAACACGCGCGGGAGTTGTTGCTCAAAGGCGACGATGCGCCGCTGGTCAATTACCAGAGCTTTGGCCGTGATGCGATGCTGTCCGCTCCGACACCGGAGCATTATCTGCCTTTGCTTTATGTGCTTGGTCTTCGCCGGAAAAAGGAGAAGGTCAGTTTTCCGGTACAAGGGGTGGATGGTGGTTCAATCTCCATGCTTGCTGTCCAGATAGGTTAAGTGCACCGAATCTAAATTAGAGTTAAGTGAAAATAATGAGATGATGGAGTCGCAGCTATATTGGGCATTCATCCAAGCAAGTTAAGAGCTAGACTGCATAAGCGGACATAGTTTGACCAGAGACAAAATAGCCAGATTAGCAGGCTATACACATCCCTTTAAAGTACCCCTCAATATATTGAGGTTCCACCAAATATTGAGGTTAATCGAGTCATTTTATACATCCCTACGGGTCTCTCCTATTAATCTAACCATCTACTATTAAAGGATGAATTAAAGCTTCTTATTATTTTCACTTGTTGGCAGGACACTTGCAACTACTATTTGTATGATGCTGGTCATAATAATACAAGTGTCCTTACTAAGAAGTGCATGGAATTGCCACAGACCATTGTTTCACGGTGCGGTACCATAAGGATGCGGAATGGACGCCAGCCCAGCAGTTAAAATAAAATTCTAAAGGAGCAATACTATGAAATCAAGTACGAAGGACGAAGCGAAAGGTAAGACCAAGGAGGTCGCCGGGAAACTAAGCGACAATCCAAAGTTAGAAACTGAAGGTATCGAAACTGTAGCCCTCCCAGTGGGGATTGTTATGGAACACATCCTTTCCCCTTTGTGGTTTGACGATTTTAACTAGTATCATCCACATAATGGTTGAAGATGAAATCATCTAGGGAGCACAGGAGGGTCGTTAATTACACAAGAAGAATGTCCCGTAAAATAGGAGCAAATTTCATATTTATTGGGCGGACGCCCGAAAGAAGCAATAAAGGAGATTAAATATGCCAGAGTTTGGATCACCCTTTTCAGGATTAGCAAACGATAGGAAACTTACAGATGAAGAGCTCATCAGAGCAATTCGTTTTATGGTCGCCGCAGAATACGAAGCGACTCAGCTGTATATGCAACTTGCCGAGTCAACAAACAACAAGCTTGCCGTGGAAGTGCTCAAGGAAATAGCGGACGAGGAACTTGTACACGTTGGAGAATTTCTGAGATTGCTTCACGAGCTTGCCCCCGATGAAGAAAAGTTCTATGCCAAAGGGGCAAAAGAAGTAGAAGAAAAAATCAAGAAAAAGAAGTAAATAGTTCTTGGAGCAAATCGCGCAAAGATCGTTTCCAATGGATAGATTTGCCTCGCTCCGCAGAGATTCCCGGAAACTGTTCAATAGGAAAATAGAAATACGCAGGAGTCTGCGTTATTTGATCAGGAACTTTCCATAGCGATTCTATTGAATTGATCA
>PLGI01000048.1 GCA_003139775.1 Syntrophaceae bacterium
TCTATAAATTAACGATTACTGGTTGAAAGCATTGTCGGAATTATTTACAAAATAAATTTCTGCGAAATCCATCGTAATATATTGTAATTATTATCATATCCACAATTAAGGTTAATATTAACGCTTAAAAAGTGTCGGGTATCTTTACATAATCGTTTTTGCAATTGCTTTATCAAAAACTAATAATAAGTAAAACCGCATACTTATATAATTGGCATGCTCTTTGCTACCGTTCATATTACGGAGTATTATATATTACATTAAAAAGGATTTGATGATTATGAAAGCAAAAACTATTCTTATGTTTATCGGTGTTCTGTTTATGGCAACTTATGGGGTAGCGCATGCCGTTACTTATACGTATACGTACACCGGTCCGAATTACGTGGCGACTTCTATTTATTGGCCCAATTCTAGTTACACGTCGCAAAATGTTAGTTTTTCATTCACCTCTGCCAGTCCCATAACGTCTTTGGCTGAGATTACTCCTCTCTCTTGGTCTATTAGTGACGGCTATGAATCTTTCAATTCACAAACCGCTAATTGTTCATTAATAGGACTCTATATTCAAACCCTTTCAGGTTCTGGCGCTCCTGGGATTGCTGATTTTACCGCTAGTGACGATAACTTATCTTTTAACATTAACGGTACTTCTGTCTCTGATTATAACATCCTGCACGAAGGGGGATCTGGCGGCTGGGATGAGTCCGAGATTGGGGTAATCGGAGATTATGCAACTGCTGCTTGGACTAATTACCTCGGTGATAGTGGCGGTGCCGGATGGACTGTTAGCAACAATCCTAGTAACAACAGCCCGGTTCCCGAACCCTGCACCATGCTGCTTCTTGGTCTTGGTTTGATCGGGTTGGCAGGGGTCAGGAGAAAGTTTAAGAAATAAACTCTTCATACATCATGTTTCTTTAACATGATGCCTCTATAGAACGGCAGGGTCAGATGATGGCCCTGCTTTTTTTATTTCTAATTTCATTGATTATGATTTGAAAGGGTGGATAACCATCAAGATTACCTGATAATCGCTTACAGGAAGTTTTTCCCTAGTCTGAGAGACCTGCAACCGTTAACTGATAAATTCGGCATTGACGGTTCTCGTCTTACTGCGATCGGTTATGGCACGACTAAACCCATTGCCGACAATGGCACCTCTGAAGGAAGACAAAAGAACCGCAGAGTTGAAGTTGTTCTGGAAGCAATTAGAATAGTTCAATAAATATCGTAAACCTCTATAGTCTTAATATCATAAGACCTCATAACCATTAGGTTATGGGGTCTTATTTTAGAAGGCATTGTTGCAGCAATAAGCATAAATGTTTGATTGATTGTATTAGTGTATGCTTTCAAATATAGTTTGCCATTAACATATTACTATGCAAAACTACATCTCCCGCGCGATCTCATAGGCATCCCAAATGGCATACATGATGTTGTGCACATTTCTCGAATCGCCGATATTATAAACGGGCACTTTAAGCGTATCTTTAACAGACTGGTACAGACTGTCGTCGGGTTTATAGCCGACCGCTATGATGACCGTATCAGCCTCAATTTTGATTTTACCCTCCGGCGCTATAACGGCAACATCCTTTTTACTTACCGCTGTAACCTTGCTGCTCTTGAAAATCTTGACTTTATGGAAAGCCAACTCATCTTTCAACATATCGTAGTTCATGAATGGCATTGCATGCGGCCCGCCGCAAATATCATCCATCATTTCTACTATCGTTACTTCGCGTCCCTGCTGCGCCAGCCAAAGTCCTGTTTCACAGCCGACCAGCCCGCCGCCAATGATGACGACTTTCTGTCCTACCCGCTTTTTGCCAAGTAAAGCTTCGCTCGCGGTAATGATCTCTTTGTCTTTTCCGAAATCCATAGTGATGGGTTTGGAGCCGGTAGCGATCACGACGACATCCGCTCTTTTCTTTACTATCGCCGACTTATCCATCGCGGTGTTTAATTTGATTTTCACGCCCAAAAGTTCCAACTGCCGCACATACCATGCCAGGAGTTTGCGATCGTTTATCTTAAACGATGGAACGCCGCCTGCAATGAGATGTCCCCCCATCTTGCCGGATTTCTCATACAACATGACTTTATAGCCACGCTCCGCCGAAACGCGCGCCACTTCCATACCTGCAAGGCCACCTCCAACGATGAGTATTTTTTTCTCTATCAAGGCAGGCTCTATGCCATATATCTTTTCTCGTCCGCATACCGGGTTTACTGCACAGCATACAGGACCTTCTCCGATGTGGCCCATACAGCCATCATGGCAGGAAAGGCAGGGACGGACTTCATCCAGACGGCCTTCCCTTATTTTCTCCGGATAATACGGATCACTCAACAGCGGGCGTCCGTAACTTACAATATCACACGAATCGCCGATAGCCTCGCAGGCCATATCCGGATCGTCCATTCTGCCGGCCAATATGATAGGCACCTTTACATGCTTTTTCAATATCCTGCCGAATTCGCGATACATGCCACCCTCTCCGAAATACATCGGCGGATGATTCCAATACCAGGAATCATATGTTCCTGCATCCACATTCAAAGCGTCGTACCCGGCTGCAACCAGTATCTTTGCGGCCTCTATGCCCTCCCCGATGTCCTTTCCGGCCTCTTTAAAAGTCTCCCCCGGCAGAGCTCCCTGCCGTAAACCTTTCATACAGCTCTTTAAGCTGTAGCGCAGGGATACGGGGAAATCAGCGCCGCAGGCACCCTTTATAGCTTTTACAATTTCCGTGGAAATACGCAGGCGGTTCTCCAGGCTGCCGCCATAGGCATCCGTCCTTTTATTATAGAAGGCAATCGCAAACTGGTCCAAAAGATAGCCCTCATGTACCGCATGAATCTCCACACCGTCAAAACCGGACTTTTTTGCTATGGCTGCAGACATGGCCATTTTCTTGATCACGTTTTGGATCTCTTCTATCGTCATCGCCCTGTGTGTGATGGAAGGATCCCATCTGTTTTCCTGTTCTGATGGCGCGATATGCTTGTTCGTAAAACCTATAATCGCGGCTCTGCCCAAACCGGCCGTCAATTGCAAAATGATCTTCGCCCCATAGGCGTGTACACGTTCATTCATCTGCGTAGCCGCATGAATAAACGCGAAAGGGTTTATCGTAGGACAGGGAATCACAGGCCTGGTCATATCCTCTATGCCTATATCCGCGCTGCAAATGCCCGTGATGATAAGACCTGTGCCGCCTTTTGCCCTTTCCACATAATAATCCTGGCCCCTCTGGGTAAAGGCACCTTCTGTATCCGCATACCCTATCGGGCCCATGGGTGCCATGGAGATTTTGTTCTTTAACTGTAGTTTTCCTATATTCGTGGCTTCAAATAATTTTGCATACTTTCCTGTCATAGTCATTCTCCTTTCATATCTTAATGCGATACCAACTTTTTTCTAATAACTTCTTTAACGGCATCATGAAAAATATAAAAAATCTTTAGGATACTAATATCAATTCATAAGCTATACATGATCATCATAACTTACCAGAATTGAAAATGTTCCCAATCTTATATTGAATATTCCCCGAAATCTGCTTTATTTCTACTTCTTCAATTCTGCTTGACTTAATAAAACTAGAAAAAGGCCCCCGAATAGTTAAACAACCACTCAGAAGCTAATAATTGGCAATTTTTGACAAATTCTTACCACTTCAAATTCCCGAAAGTTAGTGGTGAGGTTAATGGGTTAACAAATAACTTAACTTTTCAATACCCCTTTGGTAATGAACTGTCAAGAGACAAAGTACCGTCTAAAATTGGCTAATTTGTCTTGCCAATATTGTTCATTCCGAATAAGCGTCAATCCAAAGTT
>PLGI01000204.1 GCA_003139775.1 Syntrophaceae bacterium
CCCTGCACCCTTCAAAATATCCCGCGATATTCTATTTTTTCTTTTTTTCAAAACCAACTAGCGGTGCCTTCTACACGAAAGTTCTCTGCCATGCCTTCGGCAATAAAGATTTTGTTAATTATTCCTTATTGTTTTTTCTTCGGTGAAAATCTTTNNACAAAAATATTCTTCTAAAAAGCGCGAACAATATTTTCGCAATACCCTCCGGGCATGGCATAGAAGCGCCTTCGGCTCTTTCGTGCTTTTTGCACCGCCTTTTTGTGAAGTTGGTTTTTCAAAATGTTTTTAGAGAGAAAACCATTTAACGAAAGGAGAAAGGAAAATGAATAACAAAATTTTAGGAAGTGCAATTGAGTTAGCGAGGAGAATAGCCAAAGTTTACGGACGCAATGTTTATGTTGCAACAGGCATGAAAGGTTTTGAGGTTTATGAAAAAAAACCACAATTCTGTAAAAGATATTACGTTGTCGGAGAATCAGGCACTGTTTGTCTGGTAAATAATGCGTTCGGGCGTAGATAATAAATTCTTTTTGCTGGCCTATCGGCATAACGGGGAGGGAGGAAATATTATGGCAAAGCATAACCCAAGAATAATAGTTGAGGTAAGGGGAGGGGTAGTGCAAGCAGTATATTCGGACACGGTCAACGTTAGCATTGCAATTCTGGATTACGACGAGATTGCAACAGAGGATGCTACTCCTGAATTCATTAAACTGGAAGCCGAAACAAAGGGAATGTTGGGAATCATTTAATCGGCAAATAGCAAGAAAGAAGGTGGGAGACGTCCAACATACCGCATATTTGTTTTTGTTATAGCTTTAAAAGAACCTTGCATGATTCATGGTTTTTTTATAGAGTAAGGTTTGAAATAGAGTTGAAAACCATCTTGACAAGTTTTGGGGATATTTTTGGGGGTATGCGGAAAATTACAAATTTAATAAATGTAATGATTAATAATACTTAGATGATCTGTTCGACTCCCGCCGCCCCACCAAGTGACAATACAAAATAATCCAAAGAAGTGCAAAAACCCGTTAGAAATAGTGGGTTTCTTATTGTTAAAAGTCCAAAGACGTGTTAAGAGATACTGTAAAATACACTCATTTTAAGGGTATATTTCCTGAAAATACCCGCAGTAAAAAACATGATACCCGCTTCATAAGCATTTTTCCTGAAAGAAACAAAATTATTATTTCCTAAATAGCGGAATTGTTGACTTCACTACTTAGTTTCAATGGTGGGCTATTGTTAAAAGTGAGGATTACCACTTGAAATGTGGTATCCGACATTGTTGATGAGTCACGCCAAGATTTGACCAATTAGCCTTTTCCTTGCTGACTCTTAAACCAAGTTCTCTCGGCGTCTATATCAGAGTAAAACATTTAAATGACATACCGGCATTCAATACTGTAGACTCTTGAAACGATTGGAAATCAGCATTCTCTGGAAGATCCACAAGGGCTTTGCTAATCCTACGAATCTCGGGAAAAAATTTCTGACACAAATTATTTAGCTCTCTTTCCATGGGAATCTTTCTTTATTCACTTAGCGGCGCAAATTCATCATGATCACAGCCGGTTCGAACGCCGCCAGATTTTCATCTCTTGGGCTGCCTTGATCAATTCATCACGAAATGAGGGGTGGGCAATGTGGATCAAAGCCTCGGCCCGCTGCCAGGTAGAGAGTCCTTTCAACTGGACGGTTCCGTATTCCGTAATAACATAGAATACGATGGTACGGGGTAAGGTTACGATCGTTCCCGGAGAAAGGGTCGGACGGATTCGGGAATGGATGGTGCCGTTGGAGGCTGTAAAGGTTGAGGAGAGGCAGATCAGACCTTTTCCTCCGTGGGAGTTGAATGCCCCGGAGATAAAATCCACCTGTCCGCCGGTACCTGATATCTGGCGTGTGCCAATGGATTCCGATGCGACCTGTGAAAACAGATCAATCTCCAAGGCACTATTAATGGCGACAACCTTGTTGTTGGCGGCAATTATTTGTGGATTGTTGGTCCAGTTAGTGGGATAGGAAGCGCACATGGTGTTGTTGTGCAGAAAATCATAAAGCTTTTGCGTTCCCATGGCAAAGGTGTAGGTCATCTTGTGCGTATCGATTTGCTTTTTATCCCCGGTGATTCGGCCTTCTTCATATAGATCGACACAGGCGTCTGTCAGCATTTCCGTGTGAATCCCCAGATCCTTCAAACCGCTTTCCGCTATCAGGGCACCTACGCTGTTGGGCAAGGCGCCGATCCCGAGCTGCAGGCACGATCCATTCTCTATTTCCGCGAGGACTCGCGCGGCAATGGCCCGATCGACATCGCTGAACTCTTCTGGTTTCAGTTGGAGCAATGGTCCGTGCTCACCATGTACAATGTAATCAACCCTACTGACGTGGATCATCTCTTGGTTGCCGCCCAGACAAACGGGGACGTTTTCATTGACCTCAACGATGATTTTACGGGATTTACTGATTATTGCCGAGGTCAGGGAATTCGAAAGACCGAAATTGAAGAACCCTCGGTTATCCATAGGAGCTGCGGTCAGGAAGGCAACGTCGATATCGATGTATTTCCGGATAATGCGGGGCATCTGGTGATAGAGCGTGGGAATATAGTTGACAAGGTTATCTTTTAGAAGCTGACGAGATACACCACCGAAGTGATAATCCTCCATGATGAAGTGCTTCCGGTCAGGATCGTTTTTAACCCCTTCGGGTATCTGGGTATAGCAGGTGCTGCGTATTTCGACATCGTAAAGCTCATCCAAACGCTTGGCCAGAGCCTTGTCCAATAAAGTCGGGAATAGAGCGAATTCCCCATAATGAATTAGATCTCCGGATTTGACAATTCGCACGGCCTCTTCGGCAGATACGGTTTTTTGCTGTAAACGCCATTTTGCTATTTCCGGCATGATAGTCACCGCCTTTCTTTGTTTTTTACCAGCAAAATGTGAACAGGTTCGGCAAAAATGCCCTTCTTAATCGGTTTCTTGTCAATTGGATCCATTTTGGCAACCACTTTATATCCAATCACTTCCAGCATCTGCTTGTTCAGGTCAACTAGTGACATCCTGCAAATACTTGTACCATATGTTAAGTTAGAGTTCAGCTGTTTTTTGATTATTTCTGATTGAGACCCCCATGCCGACCTGTCGGCGCAAATAAGAATGTAAATAGATATATTTATGGGGAAAATGTTGTATTTTTCCGATAATTCAATTTCTGTGGATAAGAGGAATAAAGAAACAAAAATCCTATTTCCGAACCGTCAGAATTATTTCTTATACCTATTTAGTTTCAGTAGCGGGTGATGAATTGAGGATTACGGGTGGAAAGAGAGCATACGGCAATGGCTACTAAAATGCGGGCGCTTCCTAATCTCCCGACAGTATCTGATGGGTGCCGCTGCGCTGAACAAGCGTGCTCTTGAAGCATGCTACAACCTCCGGGTCGAACTGTGTGCCCGTGCCCCGCTCCAATTCCTCAATAGCCTTCCACGGCTGCATACCCAAACGATAGGGCCTGTCGGTAGTCATGGCGTCATAGGCGTCGGCAACCGCCAAAATACGCGCTCCCAGCGGCACTTCACCCGAGGGTGAACCTTTGTGCTCGTCATGGTCGAAATACTGGTGATGAGCCCGGACAAGAGGAATAGCTTCGCTCAGCACACTGCCCACCGAAGAAAGTATTTGTGCTCCGCGCTCGGAATGGCTGGCCATAATATTTATTTCTTCGCTGTTTAGCGAAGCTGCTTTGCCGATAAGTTCCGTACTGATATCGACTTTGCCGATATCATGCAGCAGCGCCGCAACTTTGATATTTTCAATCTCATGTGGCTCCAGCTTCATGGCAGCAGCTATTTCTACTGCATAATGCGAAACCCGCACGGAATGGCCCTGCGTGTATTTATCGGAAGACTCTATGTATTTTGACAGTATTTCCAGTATGCCCACATAGGCGTTTTTGAGCTGAACTATTTTTTTTTCATTTTCTTCATGTAGATGGCCGACAACAATTGAGCACAGGATGAGGAAGCTGCCCCATGAAATGAT
>PLGI01000045.1 GCA_003139775.1 Syntrophaceae bacterium
GTTCCGTTCTCTACTGGTAGAGTAACATTCTTAATAAGATGGTATTCGTTTTTATCGAGCATCAACTTTGCTGAAATATTTACTATGAACTCGCCAGTAATTCCCTTGAACCAAGGTGAACTCAGTATAGCTGCCAGGATAGCAAATAGTATTAAACACAAAAATACATTACTCATATAAATCATCGTATAAATCGGCTGACTCAAAAAATCAAGACTTCAAGGGAGAACTATGCACATCAGTATTTTTATGAAAATATGCGATCTCTTAAAAATACCTTTTTTTTAAGAAAATAATGGCATCATGCCAGATAGAAGCATTATATAAATGAAACTCCCCGCCGCAAGCAGCGGGGTATCTTGTTGGATTATAATTTCTTCTTCGTCGCAAGCGACGGGGAATTTAACCCATAAAGATTAATCTTTCGGACTGAGTATTATTATCCCCTTTCGCGGTGCAGCTTTGAATAATCTCTTCTTGATGTAGGCATGCCCTGCCCATCTTGAGGAGACAGGGCTCCAAGTTGTGCCCTTCCAGATATTTGCTCATAACAGATGTGTACTTTGTCATATCGGCTAATTACGGTTTAAATTAATGAAGCACCACGTCCTTCACTAATCAGCCACTTTAAGCACTAGCTTCCCGATATGCATACCGCTTTCCATAAGCCGGTGTGCTTCGCTTGCTTCGATCAGCGGGAAGACTTTGTGTATTACCGGACCACAACGGCCTGCATCTAAAATTGGCCACACGGATTCATACAGCCCACTCGCGATCTGCCCCTTCTCGGCTGTGGTGCGGGATCGCATAATTGAGCCGGAGATGACCAGCCTGCGGAACATCACCTGCAGGAGGTCAATCCCGACCCTTGATCCCTGTGCAACGGAGACCTGTACCAACCGTCCGTCCATGGCAAGACAATCAAGATTCCGCTGCGTGTACGGGGTCCCTACGATATCGAGTACTATATCAACACCACTGTCTCCGACTAAAACCTTGAGCGCCTCCGCAAAATCCGTCTCTCTGTAGTTGAAAGCAGCTTCTGCGCCAAGCTTCAAGCAGGCATCACACTTCTCCGTGCTCCCTTCCGTGACAAAGACACGGCCACCAAATTCGTGTGCAAGCTGCATTGCCGTGATGCCGATGCCACCTGCCCCGCCGTGTACAAGTACCGACTCGCCCTTCTTAAGCCTACCTATCTGAAACAGGTTCGCCCAAACAGTGAAATATGTCTCGGGAAGCGCTGCTGCCTGGACTGCATCATATCCTTTAGGCCATGACAAACACTGCAGCGAAGGTGCTACACAGTATTCGGCGTAGCCGCCACCGTTGGTCAGGGCACAAACCTTCTCACCTGGGTTCACTGAATTTACCTCCCGGCCCACAGCCACTACCTCGCCCGCTACATCCAGGCCGATCACCGGACTTACACCGGGGGGCAAGGGATAGAGGCCCTTACGCTGCAGAACATCTGGGAAATTAACACTTGCGGCCAGCACCCGTATGAGAACCTCATCATCTTTTGGTTGCGGTACAACCCCGGTATTGATCTGCATGACCTCAGGCCCACCCGGCTTGAGTGTTTCAATAAAATTCATCTGTTCCGGTATTTTCATGGTTCATTCTCCTTTGAAGTATAGTTTACATCCTTTCTTTTTTGATCTGCCCCAAATTCTTGTACCACATGGTAAGTTAGGATTCAGGCATTTTTTATTTCTCAATTCAGGTACGCCTCTGGCGCTGGAGGACGGTAATTCAAAGAACTGTGTGGCCTGAACGTATTGTATTCCATGCGCCATTTTTCAATTAACGTTTTCGCTTCTTTCAAAGTATAGAATATTTCGTCTGGAATTTCTTTGCAATGACCTTGGCGATATTCGTCATATGTTGATGCACGGCTTCTTTGGTTCTACCGGGATAGTTCCGGAAGGTGATCAGGACCCCATTTAAGGCAGCAAAAAAGGCATGAGAAAGCGGCCGGACTGGTTCCTTGAACCTCATCTGACGAAAAAGAATGTCGAATTGATCGAAGATCCGGCGTTCGGCTGCGTTCAATTTTTCGATCATCTTCGAGGAGAGCGCCCCGTCGAGCATAAATTGAGTCATCATCCGAAAATAAGGATCGTTCTTAATCAGATAGGTGACATAGGCTTCGCTGACTTTTTCCACCGCTCCCTGCTGGTTGTCCCTGATGATATCGGCGAGAAACAGACTTATTTCCCCGGCGCCGCGGAGGAATGCTTCAACGAATAGAGACTGCTGATCGGGAAAATACCGGTAGATGGACGCATGGGAGATGCCGGCCTCCCGGGCGATATCGCGAATGCTAACTTTACTGAAGGGTTTAACAGCAAAAACTCGTTCGGCGGCATCGATAATGACGTCCTGACGAGCCTTTTTTTCATTGGCCTTCAGATCGGCAAACGTATTCTTTTTCATGGCAAACCTTTATATACGTAAAGAGATGGGTTAGAAAACTCCCGCTTTATCATTTATTGAAGGGCGCAATTTTATAACTATATGATTATTATCATGTCATTACGCTCTTCACCAAGACACGAGCAATAAAATATCAATGGTCTTATATCATATTCGTCACCTGCTGTGCATTTAAATCTTGACAAAAGTAACCATCGGTTTATAATATAACCATCGGTTATAATAATCAACAAATATTTTTTAGAGGAGGTCAAGTGTATGGGCATCAACATCGGCAAAATGTTTTGGAACCGTGCTTACCTGAGCCCTGATATGGAAGCTTTTGTTGGCGCTGATTATCGATTCAGCTTCAAGCAGGTCAACGATCGTTCCAATCAGTTCGCATCCTTTCTGAAGCAAAATCAGCTAAAAGCCGGAGATCGTCTGGCCGTTCTATGCAAGAATAATGAACATGCAACCACGGCGATGTTCGGTGCAGCCAAAATCGGGGTGATCACGCTCATGCTTAACTGGCGCCTTCAGCCGCCGGAACTGATCTATATCCTGAATGACTGCGGGGCAGGACTCCTACTCTACGACGCTGAGTTTGAAGAGGCGGTCAAGTTATGCCGGAATCAAATACCCGCGAATCTGTTCCTGCGCGTTGGCGGGGTTGGGCCGGATAGTGAGTTTCAAACATCTCTTGCTGAACAATCTGTTTCCGAACCAGACTACATGGGCGGGGGTGATGACCCGGCCGTCCTGATGTATACATCCGGCACAACCGGGAAACCCAAAGGGGTCATGCTGACACACAACAATCTTTTCTGGGCATCCATCGGCCTGAACCATACAATTGACTGGGCTTACGGGTATCGGTTTCTTTCCGTCGCCCCTCTTTTTCATATCGGAGGTCTCGCTCCCATTTTCGGGAATATTCACGCCGGCTGCACAACAGTTTTTATGCCTAATTTCGATCCGATCAAGATATGGGATATCCTGGTTGCTGAAAAAATAAATTTCATGATGACCGTCCCGGCCATGCTGCAATTCATGCTGCTTGCACCGAATATCCAGCAGAAGGATCTGTCCTCGGTCAAACATATCGTATGCGGCGGTTCCGCCGTTCCCCAGAGCCTGATCATGACCTATGATAAAATTGGCATCAAGATCGATCAGGTCTATGGAATAACAGAATATTCAGGCGCCGTGACCTTTTGGATTCCTGATATGGGAATGGAAAAATCCAATTCAATGGGAAAAACGGTTTATCATGGTCATATTAAGATTTTCAGGCCTGATAGTGATGAGGAACTTCCGGTGGGGGAAGTCGGCGAAATCTGTTGTTTCGGACCTCAGGTATTCAAAGGATACTGGAATAATCCGGAGGCGACGGCAGCCGCCATTAGAAATGGCTATTATCGATCTGGGGATATGGGCAAGGTCGATGCCAACGGATTCCTCTATGTTGTGGACAGACTGAAGGACATGATCATCAGCGGTAGCGAGAATATTTATCCCGCTGAACTTGAACAGGTCATCATTAACCATCCGGGGGTGGCGGAAGTGGCTGTGGTGGGGAAACCGGATGCGAAGTGGGGTGAGATTCCGGTGGCCCTCATCGTGCCTAAAACGAATGCGGAAATAAAGGTGGAGGACATCATTGCCCTGTGCCGAAAAAATCTAGCCGCTTATAAATGTGTCAAAGAAGTTCAGTTTATCAAAACCATCCCGAAAAGTGCTGTCGGGAAAGTGTTGAAAAAAGAATTAAGAGCCCAATTGGTTTCAGGAGGTTAATATGTCATTACCCGATCGTAACAACCCATACCATTTTAATGATTTTTTGCAGTGGCGACAAAAAGTCGATTATTATGCCGATGATCCGTTCATTCAAAAAGTAGTACGCCACTTTACTGGTAGCGAATGGGAGGCTGTCGATGCTGAGGCCCGTACTGTTTCCCAAAAAGCGTCCTTCCGCTGGCGTGATCTTTCAGAGAGCATTGCCCGGCCCGAAAAGCGACCATTTATGCTTCATTATGACGGTCATCACAACCGTATCGACCGGATTGTACGTCCTCAGGAGACGGAAAATCTGGAAAGGGAAGTTTTCTCTGAGGCATTCTTTGCCGATAAAACTTCCCTTTGGGTCAAGCTTATTAAGATGTACCTGATTTACCAAAATGGCGAGGCCTGTATCGCCTGCCCCATTACGTGCACGGAAGGGCTAGTCATGCTTCTCGAGAAATACGCCGATGGACAGGAAACGAAGGCGATTCTCCAGCATTGCAAGGAAGGCATAAACGGCGAGTTTGCCATCGGTGCCCAGTACCTTTCAGAAATCCAAGGTGGTTCGGATGTCCCGGCGAATGTGCTGGAAGCCGTCAATGACAGCGGTGTCTGGCGGTTGTATGGAACCAAATTCTTCTGCTCGGCAACTCATGCCGACTATGCCGTAGCCACAGCAAAACCGGCAGGATCAGAAAAAGTCGCTCTTTTCGTGGTACCTTCCTGGCTTTCCGGCAATAAGGAAAAGGAAATCCGGAACGGTTACACCATTGACCGGATTAAATGGAAAATGGGAACCAGTGAGCTGACAACGGGAGAATTGACATTTAACGGCGCTGTGGCTTATCCCGTCGGCCCTCTGGAAAAAGGCGTTGCCAACGTGGTCGGCATTGTCCTGACCTACTCCCGGTTAACCGTGGGGCTTTCAGCAGCCGCATTCATGACACGGGCCGTCCGCGAGGCAAAAAAATATGCCGAGTTCAGGGAGGCTTTTGGTCTGACCATTGGCCAGTTTCCCTTGGTGGCGGTGCAGCTTGCCAGGATCGATAATGTGGTGAAGAAAACGACGGCTGGCGCCTTCAAACTATACCGTGATTTCCTGGCACTGGAAGGCGGATTGAAAGGACTGTCAGTTGACGAGCCGGAGGCTTCACGGAAAAAACGTTTCGACATACGGGAACTCGTCATGTTGCAAAAAATGGCCGCTTCATGGGATTGCACTGATGTTCTCCGTGACGCCATGTCCATATTCGGCGGTCACGGGGTCATGGAGGATTTTTCATCATTACCTCGTCTTTACCGGGATTCAGCCATCAATGAGTTATGGGAAGGCCCCAGAAATGTTCTGCTGACGCAGATACATCGTGACCTACAGCAAGCTGCCGCATGGTATCCTCCGTCGGCGTTCGTCATGAATCTCCTGCACGGACTGGATGAGGCCATCATCGGCGAGTTATCTGAAGAAATCACATCGCTGGTTGCGCATCCCAATCTTTTCCAGATGGACGAAAAAACGATCGACGTTTGCCGCCGGTGGGATACATTTTGCCATAAGCTTTTCCATGCATATCAGGATCTTGCCCTAAAGGAGGTGGAAAGAAACTAATTAATTGTTCAACCGAATCTGAATAAAGGAGGAGAAAATGAATCTGGTAACAATCCTAGAAAGCAATACACGTAAGAGCCCGGAGAAGGACTGTCTGCGGGCGAACGGTCAGGGCTATTCTTACCTGACTGTCAAGAACATGGCTGTTAAGACGGCCGGACTACTCCAGTATATGGGCATAGGAAACGGCGATCGCATTGCCATCATGAGCCAGAACACGGTGAGTTTCGTCGTCGCCCTTTATGGGTCCCTGATGGCAGGCGGAGTCGTTGTACCCATCAATCACAAACTCATGTCCCCGGAGGTGGACTACATTCTCTCTCACAGCGAAACGAAGATTTTTCTTTTCGATGGATCTCTCGTTGGTGTGGCCAATAAGCTAAGCACCGGTATCCGTAAGATAGCCATGGACAGCCCGACAGAAGGCCATGAATGTCTTGATGATCTCATTACCACAGCACCGGTTTTTTCGCCCGTGGATATCGGCGATGACGATCTAGCGGAGATTCTCTATACATCGGGAACAACAGGAAAGCCTAAAGGTTGCATGCATACCCATCGGGGCGTCATCATGAGTGGTATGACTGGTGCCATCACCATGAAGATGGATGAGGATGACCGGCTGTTGATGGCTATGCCGATCTGGCATTCCTCACCGTTGAACAACTGGTTTGCCGGCATTCAGTTTGTCGGGGGCACGACTGTGCTCCTCCGGGAATACCATCCTCTGCACTTTCTTCAGGCCATCCAGCAAGAGAAGTGTACCATCTATTTTGGCGCTCCTATTTCCTATATCATGCCCACGCAGATGATCCCTAATTTTGACACCTTCGATCTTTCTTCTATGAAGACATGGATATACGGCGGCGGACCTATTGGCGCGGAGATGGTGCGGATGATTATGTCCAAATACAAAAGCGATCGATTTTATCAGGTTTACGGCATGACGGAATCGGGACCTACAGGAACGACACTAATGCCCAAAGATCAGGTCCGCAAGGCCGGTTCCATTGGTCGTTCCGGTCTCCCTGGATGCGATATTATCGTCATGAAAACTGAGACGGAAGAGGCACTACCGGGCCAAATCGGAGAGATTTGGCTTAAGGCGGACAGTATGATGAAGGGATATTTCAAAGACCCCGAGGCAACTCGGGATGCCTTTGAAAAGAAGTGGTACAAGACAGGGGATGTGGCCCGTCTTGACGAGGATGGCTACCTGTTCATCGTGGATCGTACCAAAGACATGATTGTCACAGGCGGAGAGAATGTCTATTCCAAGGAAGTAGAGGACACCATTGCTGCCTGTCCCGGCGTCGCCACAGTGGCGGTAATTGGCATTCCCCATGTGGAATGGGGAGAAACCGTTGCCGCTTTTATTGTTTCCGCGAAAGATGCGGAGATCAACGAAGAAAAGATCCGGCTGTTTTTGAGCGACAAACTGGCTAAATACAAGGTGCCACGAACCATCCAATTCGTGGAAAACCTGCCGTATACCCCAAGCGGAAAAATTATGAAGTATAAACTAAGGGAACAATACAAAAAATAAGGAGATTATATGTTCGATTACATGTTGACAAAAGAGCAAATCAAACTTCGGGATGAGGTCCGAGACTTCATCAAGTGGGTACCCCGCCAACTCGTTCTGGATATGGACAAAGATATCATCAAGTTTCCCAAGGATTTTCTCCGGGAGGCGGGACGACGAAATCTCATGGGGTGTCGCTATCCGAAGAAATGGGGTGGCCGGGATATGGATTGGGTCAGTACAGGGATGGTTATGGAAGAGGTTGGTACAATAGGCTATGAATTAGCCTGTGTCTTTGGAGTTGGGTCAGAGTTGGTCTGCGATGCCATTATCCATCACGGCACGGACGAACAGAAAGAGAAATATGTCAAACCTCTTTTGCGCGGTGACATTTTCGCTGCCGAATGTCTCACTGAACCCCGCGGCGGGTCCGACTTCTTCGGGGCCACATCCAAGGCAGAGGATATGGGAGATTATTTCCTATTGAACGGTCAGAAGCGTTTCATCGTCGGTGGCGAAGGGGCGGATTATTTTCTTGTCTATGCCAAAACAAATTTTGAGCCCGATGCGAAGCCTCAGGATTCGATCACGGCATTCATCGTCGATCGCATTTCCGGTGTGGAGACTAAATATCTCTATAACCTCATGGGCTGCCGCGGCGGGGGCACAGCCCGTCTCGTCTTTCACGATGTGAAGGTACCGAAGGAAAACATCTTAGGCAGGCTGAATGGCGCCTATGCCGTCTTCAATACCATGATGATCCCCGAGAGACTGGGAACAGCTATCATGACCCTAGGTTCAGCCCGAGTTGCCCTGGAGATCGCCACCCATTATACGACCCGGCGCAAGGCCTTCGGCGTCACCATCAATAACTTTCAGGGAGTCAGCTTCCAGGTGGCGGAGGCAGCCATGCTTCTCGATGCTGCAAGAGCTATGGGATACGCCACATGCCGGGCAGTTGATGCCGGCGTCAGCATGGACAGAACCAGGCGAATGATATCGGAATCAAAGAAATTCATCACTGAATCGTGTCAGAAAATAGTTCATAATGCCATGCAGGTCACGGGCGGAATCGGCTACACGAATGTGTTCCCCTTAGAACGAATTTATCGCGACGTCCGTTTGGCCACCATCTGGACGGGAACAAGCGAGGTCATGGCCATGATTGTCGCCCATGAGTGGTATCGGGAATACCTGAAGGCACGGGCTACCAAACTAACAAGGGACTTCGAAACCGACGCCGAAGAGGCTTTTGTAGAAGACGAAAAAATTTATGAATAACACCCATAATAGGCAGCCCCGTTTTGGTAGCGGGGCTGCTGTCTATTTCATATTGAGCTTTT
>PLGI01000128.1 GCA_003139775.1 Syntrophaceae bacterium
AATTTATCAATACGTGAAGCACGTGAAAACTTGAATTTCTGGTGCTGGATGCCAATGTTCATATCGGGGAAATTACCGAAAAATGAGTCTTTTACGGTCTTCTGGGACTTGGACAAGCAAAAGGTTATGGTCAAGGACACTCCATTAAATACAATTAAAAGTGCATTGGCCGGAATCAAGATGACATCCATGGTTATAGTATCCCCACAACCGCCAAGTAAAAAGGTTCTCCGAGCCATTGGGCCGCATCTTTCTGATAAAGGCGATTGCCTGTTCTTTCTTAGAACGGAAAGTCATGGGCTGAAGAACTTGCCAAACCGGAAGGATTGGACAGTTAGAAATTTTATTCTTTTCGATGAAAGCAATGGTTTGCATGGGAAAGCCTTTTATGGCGAATGGAACACGAAAGGAAAATCCGGCGCAATTATATATGTGGGGTCTGCAAACTTCACCGAAACAGCCTTTACAGGAAAGAATATCGAAACGGGTGTGCTTATAAAAGCAGAAGGCAACAAACAAGTAGCTGCGCTTCGGCGAGCACTGTCGTCATTATTGGGAAAGAATGGCACCGTGTCAAAAAATGAAAAAGCCTGGGCTACTGAACGTTTCGATGGCAGATGGAAACTGATATCCCCGCCGGAGAAAAGACCAAACACTGAAGGAGATCTATTCTTAAGCAGCGAAGATATCGCTCTCAGCAAATTTATGGATGGTTTATGGGCCAAGAGAAACTGTCTTCATTTTCCTTCAGCCTTTGGCGGCAGGGATATTAGTAAAGCAGAACTGAAACTTGGAGATTATAGAATAAGGTATTGGAGAAAACCTGCCAAACATATTTTTGAATGCGTAATCTGGTCGCCAGACGCCAGACTCAAATTGGTCTTGAAAGGAGGTAAAACCGTTAACATTGATCTGCCACCGCTGGATGGTCTAATGGAGAGACAGGATAAAGGTTCAGAGATAATGGATCTTCTTTTCAATCATACCTCAAAAGATGGCTTGGGTAATGGCAGCAACGGTACCCACAAAGATCATAGCGATCTTTGTATTTATTCCGATTCACGCGTCCTTGTCCCATGGCAGACTTTCGCAGCCAATAATAAAACCTACCTCTTTGATGATAAAAAGGATTTAAAAAAAGTTTTAAAATCGATACGCACCATTCTAAAGGAACCACAGGGGAAAGGTATGGATCATATAAATCAAAAGCTTAGAAACTTTGCGTTTTGTATCGAAAGCCTGATTAAAGGAGGTTCATGAGCTTGAATCGTCTCCGTTTAAATAATGCTCAACATCGCTATGCATGTCAGGCATACAAACAAATCAAGGATAACGGAGTAGCCTTAATCCAACTTCCCACCGGACAAGGCAAAACACTCATTGCCCTAAAAGTCATTGCTGAGATTCTCAGCCATTCGAAAAGGCCGAGACCCATTGTCTTGGTCACAAGAAAAATGGAGGACGATTGCCTATTGGATAGAGCCTTTCGTGGCGAAGCTCTTTCAAAGGAAGAGTATGAAAATCATCCATGGATCAGAGATGCCGTCCTAGCAAAAGGCCTTGATCGCTTGAATAAGCGCAGTACCCGCAAAATCAATTATATTGAATGCAGATCCATGATGAACCAAGGAAATTCATTTCCTGCTGGTGCCGTGGTAGTTTTTGATGAAGTACATCGGTTTCAATCGTTTCTGAAAAGAACGGCGGCGAAGGCTTACGCTGAAAAGCCGGGCAGACATAGCTCTGGTGCAAGGCAAATGAAATTTCTTTTACTTTCTGCAACACCCATTAATCCAACCCGTATTTCATTTAGAGAGGAACGTGGTGAGCTTATACCTGAAGATGAGGAGGCTTTAGAGGATAAACGAATCAAGACCAGTTATCTCAACCTCTACAAAACCATGATTTGTTTGTCTTCGCTGAGCCGCAAAAGAAAAGACAAATTACTTGAAATACTCGATGGTGGTGAAAAGAAATCACTTGAAGATTTTGCTTCAGATTTCAGGAAGGTTATGAAAGACCTGAAGCCAATACCTTCACCGAATGTGCTTTTGAAATTAGGTCCGAAAGGCAGCAGGCCCAGATGTCCAAATATTTCTTCAAGATCACCTGCATATTACTCAAAATCTGTGACGGGCCTTTTGAAATTCCATAAAGCGATTATCAATCAAACAAATTTGTATTATTGTGCAGAAAGAATGGCATTAGCCGGCGTTAGTACAAAGCTTAATGCACATACAGTCGGTTTTATTAGGCAGTCAAAAAGATTTTTTCAAAAAGGACTTTTTCATTATCAGCCAAACGCTCAGTACAGGGATGAGACGTTGAACGCATTGAAGTCTTTAGACAAAAATAAAAAGGAAATACGTCAATTACTTTCGGGTAAAATAGATGCACTGTATGATTTTATCAAAAAGATATGGTTAAAACGTTCAGGCAAGCCCAAGTGGAAAGTCCTTGTTTACTGTGCACACTTAGGATCAGTGGCCGCTCTTGCATCAGAACTTGAAAAACGGTTTTACAAAGATGACATTACCTGTAAATGCCCTAATGCTGGGAGTGATATTTATGGCAAGGATGGCGCAAGGCGTGTTGTTTGGGATACCGAAGGGTATTCAGACGCTAAAAGACAAAGCGAACAAGAACATACTTTGATAAGAAAATTTTGTGCAAAAGAGAACAAAGCCGGATGCAGGGGCAATAAGGCCCGCTGTCCGCGAGGATTTGTGCTTGTTACTTCTGATCGGCTTTCGGAGTCAATAGATTTGCATAATACATGCGAAATCATGATTCACTTTGATCTGGACTGGTCGCCGCTTCGCATGATTCAAAGATATGGAAGACTTTGGAGGCTGGAAAAACCAACAAGAAGGCCCAAGCCCCCAGCAGTCTTTCATATGATTCAGCCTGGTTCTGTGGATGAAGAGATTTTCTGGCGCTTACAAAATAGATGGGATGCTTTGAAGAAACTACAGTTAGGACTGGACCTAGTTGATCTTACTCATGCGCTAGGTGAACGAATATATTGAAAATTAAACAGAGGGAACGGCACTGCGTTGAAGAAAACGAAATAATAAGGGCTCCTGAAATAAAGAAATTCATGTTAGAATCTTTATGAATAATAATGTTAAACAATATTATAAAGGGTGGAGAGTAAAATATGAAAGCAGATGCACTGAATCTTGCAGCGACATTAGATAGTCCGGAAGTTGATTTTTATACGATACCACAGTACCAGCGACCATATACATGGAAAAATGATGAGTATGAAACGCTATGGGAAGATCTAATTGATGCTTATAATGAATATGTGGAGGCGCGTGACCAAGGAAAGACCCCTGAATATTACTTTCTCGGTCCCGTTGTCTTTGTAAAAAATACTGACAAGAGGTCTTTCGACATTATAGACGGTCAACAGCGCACAACAACAATTAATATAATGCTTTGGTATCTATATCGAAGGATAACAGATGAAATAGAAAAGGAGAGAATACATAAAGTACTTACTTTCCTTAGTAGGGAAACCAAGCTAAAGGTTTCTACTAAGGATGCGGCAACCTTTTTAAAAATCAGCGAGTCAGACGATGAAATAGTCGGTTCCAACAGAATGGCTGAATGTGCCAACTATTTTAGAAGTAAGGTGTCTATATTGCCTAACCCGAATAACTTTGCAGCATTTATAAGAGAGTATATTCAATTTATAGTTATTGTAGCAGATGACTACAATAAAGCTTGGGATTTATTTATAGGCTTAAATGGCAAAGGCGTGCCGCTTAACCCGACAGACTTGGTAAAGGCTTTTGTTTGTGGCCGGTCAGATGTGGGCGATACGATTGGCGCAATATGGGAACAAAGAATACCTCAATTAAAAGATGCATCAACCGCGTGTCTCTTATTCCTTGCCCGGTTCAAATGCAAAAAGTATATCTCTGAAAATGCACTGTTTAGAGAAATAACAAAACAATTTCCTGCCATAATAAGAACCAATGATATATCTGAGTATAGTGATCTGTTTTATAGGTTCTGGATTAAACCAGTTAATGAAATTTCGAATGATTTCCCCGACGGATTAAACTTTACATTAGAAGCTATAAAGGCGCTCCGAATTCTAAGAGATTTAAATAGAAAAGATTTTACCACACTACTTTTCCAATATGCTGAGGCATTCGGGCAAAAAAGCGTTTTTGAGGAAAGTTTCTTAAAACTATTATCTTCCTATCAAATTCGAATGGCTATTTCGCGCAAGCGGTCGAGGGAACGTAAATTTCTATCTGAATTTAAGGATTATAAATTCAGATCAGATATTGCTGATGGTGATACGAGATCGCGGGATGAACTAAAAGCTATAGACAAGAAAGCAGCAATTGACGGAATTCGAGCTTTCTTAAAATCAGATGCACCGGATGATGCAACTTTTGAGCAACTGATTAAACTTGCAGACTATAGTAATTACCCTGCACGCGTAATCCTTGCTCATAATGAAGAAGGTGAACGAGGCAACAAGATCATTACAGACTTTCAGTTAGAGCATTTAATGCCGCAAGCTGGTACGCCGTATTGGCATTCAGAAGCTGGTACCACGGACAAAGATGAATATACAAAAATAGTTGATAGCATAGGGAATCTCTTTGTTATTGATAAGCAAACAAACAACCAAGTAAAAAACAAAAATTTTGATGTTAAAAAAGGCTTCTACCAGCAATATTTGAAAGAGTGGTCTATTTCAAGGATTACCGATGGGAAAAATGCCTGGGTGCCTATGGATATTATTACAAGGGCGCAGGCAATTGCAACATGGGCAATAAAATATTGGAGTATGACTTGAAACATTGATCTATCTCTAATACTTGTACCACAAGTTCAGTTAGCGTTCAGCCATTTTGATGATCCCTGAAAACAGGTCTAGAATATAAATAAGATAAGTAGTTTTTGTAATTCATCAATATCATCCTTACACCGTACCCGCACCAAAGGCTCATCTTCTTTGCACGGTGGTTTGTGCACTATAGAATAGAAACCTGTATTAAGATAAAGCCATATTTTTACTCATCCGCTTTTTATTACTATCGTATAGCCGTCTCTATAATCCAATGTGTAGTCCAGCTTATCATGTTCATCAAACTCGTATGGAAAATCCGCTCCAAGGCGGCTTTCGATCATATTCGGGTGGCGGCTTGCGCCAGAATACTCAGCCAATAGGAAACCCGAGGCCGAAAAATTTTAGAAAAATAAAAAGTAGTTTCTTACTTCCTAAAAGAAAAGAAATGAAAATGATTGAAATTATCGAAGATTTCATTTGATAATTGCCATCTTGCCGTGTTAATCTTGCATCATAATTATGTTGTTAGGCAGTTCACGTGGCACTTGCCTTTCAGCAAAAAGGCACAAATGAAAATTGAGGCGATACCAAACAAAGGCCCCGCCAGCATGGGGCCAGAAATTGACCGTAGCTTAGAGTGGGCAGAGCAGGTTGATATTGCCTCAGCCTTTGTCACGTCTAAAGCTTTGAACCATCTGGAAAAATCTCTTGCAAAAGCACAAAGTGAAAAGCGGCAGTTAACGGTACGGCTGCTCTTCGGCTTGTATCAACGCTTTACACCACCAGAAGCACTAAAAATGATGCTTGACTTGCAAAAAAAATATCCAGGTCGATTGTATGTACAAGTTGCCCGCAACAACAGATTCCATTGGAAGTTATATATCTTTCGGAAAAGGAGTTCGAGACGCTTTTACATTGGGTCAGCAAATCTTACTGAAGATGGTTTAACCTCAGAGGGTGAACTGTCGGTAAAACTTACCACCAAAACTTCTGACGCAATTGCAAACACATTAGAAACTGAGTTCGATAAACTGTGGAAAGACAAATCGAAATCGTTCCTGTTGCGCAAAGATGTTTGGAAAGAATACAAAAAATTTAAACGGCCTGCGTTTATTTCACAACATGAAGACAGCGCAATTTCTGGCCTTTTAACTAAACCAGACAGGCCGCCCCCTCCCCCTACGAAACCCAAGCCGCGCATAGTTTTTGTAGACAAAGTGCTATTGCCAGAGACAGATAATATCATTGATGCTCGTACTAATTGGGATAAAAAAAACTGGGATTATATGTGCACCGGTAAACAGTTGCACAACAATATCGTGAATGCAAAAGTGTTCCTGTATGTGACATGGGACGATAATCCCAAAAAGTATTATGTGGAATTTCGACGAGTTGAAGAGACAGTAGAACTCGATACCCCTGATGGAAAATATTTTATCGCGCATTCTAAAATACCTTATGGCTATAGTCTACGATATAGTGAGGTTAAAAAACGGTTTGAAGAAGTTGGATTGACTTGGAAGATAATAAAAGCGAGCCGTCAGTTGAATAGTGACCAGCTACAGGCTACGAGTCGTTTGTTACACGTTAAACCGGAAACACTGGTGCAAGAGTAAAAGCAAAAAGCTGCCTAAGATCAATTCAGCCGATCGCTTCGTTTTGGTGGATTCATCATCGCACCTTTCAATCGGAAAGAAGCATTTTGCCGGATATAACAATGGTACAACATTGTAGGTGTTAGATGCAATATTTCCTTAAAAATAAAAAATTGTTTCCATAATGTATGTTTTCTTAAAAATAATTATCTTAAAAATACTGATTAAGTCAAATTATTATCCTTAAGCATATCTGCTTAATATTTTCTCAGTTACAACCGCATGAAAAAGAATATTCATTGACTAAATACTTAATTAAGGTGTATTTCTAACAAGTTATTTTCGTTTTCCAATCTCAAACAACTTGAAAGGCAATACGGAAAATCATACACATATGAATTTGACGCCTTACCACGCTAAATATTTTGCTCATGAGCTAACCAAGCGATGCTCTTCTGATAGTTTAGAAAAATTATCTTCTACGCTTTCTAATGCTCAAGTTGATCTTAATCCGCATCAGATAGAAGCGGCCCTTTTTGCTTTCAAATCGCCTTTATCAAAAGGTGCAATTTTGGCGGATGAGGTTGGGCTTGGCAAAACAATCGAAGCAGGATTGGTGCTTTCTCAAAAATGGGCAGAGCGTAAACAAAAAATATTATTGATATTGCCGGCGAATCTCAGAAAGCAATGGAATGCAGAACTTCAAGAAAAGTTTTTTTTGCCATCAATAATCCTGGAAACAAAATCATTTAATCAAAGCATAAAAGACGGGAATCTTAATCCATTTAATCCATTATATTAGACCAATAGTTTTATAACTTCTTCTAACGTCCAAACATGATCTGTAATCCCCGCTTCCATTGCCGGAGTTACTCTTAAAGTTTTATGAATCCGGCAAAAATTATAATACATATAATGAATGGCAACTGAATAAAATAGATTTTCAACTTTTTTACTAAATCCATATTAGACTCGATTACGCTATTTGAAAGTGTTAACAAAAAAACCAAAGGATTATTTTACAAAAATAACATCCCTAGCGCTTCGGCGACACAGGCCGGTTTGACTTGACCCTCAATCTCGATCGTATGGGTATTAGTCACCTTGATCTGAGTAGGGCTTTTTTCTTCGACGGCCGAAATGACCATCTTCGACCGGAGCCGGGACCCAGCCGGGACAGGGTTTATGAACCGGACTTTGTTGAAGCCGTAATTGATAACCATTTTCGTTCCTTCAACCTTATATTTTCCAGAATAGCTGAAAATCGGTGTGAGTGAGAGAATCAGAAGGCCATGGGCAATTGTTGTGCCGAATGGTCCGTCCTTTGCTTTTTCAACATCGACGTGAATCCACTGGTTATCCTCTGTGACCTCCGCAAAGCAATTTATTCTTTCCTGATCGATGAGAATCCAGTCGGTTGTTCCGTTATCCTGACCAATCAATTGTTTGAATTCTTTTAAAGGTAATTCTATCATTGTATTTTTCATGTTATATTTTTTCTCCTTATGTTAATTACGTCTGTATATTCTCGGCAAAACCCCCTCATCATATCCACACAGACTATGTTGCCCTTCTCATTTGCTTTACTTACTTTTTAGCCAAGCTCTCGCTTTATCTATATCGATAAACCATATGAATGGCAGACCAACATTTTTTACTGCAGTCGCATAGTGAGCGTTTTCCGGAAGGTCCACTACTGCGACTTGAAACTCATAAATAACGAAAGAATGATTTCTAACATGACGATAGATTTCTGTAGAATCAAAACGTCCCTGAGCGGCACGAACATCCATTAATACTTTCTTTGCGTTATTTGATTTTATTATATAGTCCAATTCATTTGCCATCTTTTCATTGGTCATACCTATTGATTTGCCTGTTAATACAACTTCAAGAATTCCGTTATTCACAAATGACGAGATTTGATAATCTGCTTTATTTTCCAATTAAAACTCCTTAGTGTAGAATAGTTAATGAATCTATTTGGAAGGTTTAAATAATTAAATACGCGTAAATTTTATCGGAAGTTACATTAAAGTCCATCTAATTTTTTTTATTATTTTCGATTGAAATGTTGCATGAATTTGTAAAGTGAATTACCCCGCCCACAGGGCGGGGCATCAAAAACATTAAAACAATTCTATTTGCTGGGGTGTTACCTCTCGATGACGATGATAACCAATATGTTTTCTGATAACTTCAGCCGTCACCTTATCGCCGACCGTTCTGACGAAATAGCCATCTTCCCAAAATTCACCGCCCCAAAGATGTTTCTTTACCTCAGGATACTCTCTGAAAATCACATCAGCACTTATACTCTTCAGCATTCCAACAACTTTAGAAATGCTGTAACGCGGGGGAAAAGACAAAAATATGTGCACGTGATCGTCAGCTACTTCCATCGTGCCTATCTCGAAACTGTGGGTATCTGCTATCTCCTCGAATATCTGCTTCACGCGCTCTCGTATGTCTCCACGAAGTATCCACTCCCGATACTTCGGCGTCCATACCAAATGATATTTCGTGTCATACACAGCATGGGGTGTTCTCTTGAGTCCCATGCTTTAAACATAACACATATTACCCTGCCTTCGGTAGGAAAACTTGAATACCCCGTCCACAGGACGGGGTATTCAAGTTTTAGACTTTCATAATGTATTTCCGCTATTTAACGCGCGGATAAAAGTTATCTTCACAAAGAAACGCGATGCAGCCTGATAATATCAGCATATCGGGATCTTTCAGCGACATTTTACACCCGTAATCATCGCCCTTTTCAGTGCTATAAATTCTACCTTTGGTATATTTATTATCACCCGTTTTTTTCATGCCCCATACTACCAACATTCCATCGAAGGACTGATCTTTTCTTTCACCGTTACAAGTCGTACATTTTGTGCCGTAGGCGGCAATACCTGCAGGAAGAAGTTTTATGTATTTGGCTTCATACGTATCACCCTTTTGATAGACTTCCAGCACTGCTAGCTCCTTGCCTTTAAGCGAGCCTTTCATGCCTACAACTGTCCACTTGCCGACAATTGTTTTGGACCCCGCTGGTTTTGTCACTTCTGCTTTTTTTTCGGCTGCATGGCTGATACCTGCGAAGATGAATAAAGTAAATAATACTACAACAAATAATCCTAACTTTTTCATGTTGATCCTCCCTAAAAAATTTAGTGTGTTCCTTTTTACTTTCTTAAATATACCAGTTGCCAAGTGACTTTCTAAAACTTCTTCCGCATGTGTGTTAAGTTGATATTTTGCTCTTTTCAATCTGTTACATTTCAAATGGCTTTTTGCTGCGATGGATGCAATCTGATAAAATTCGCCATACGGAAAGCAAATGGTTGCGACATTTATTTCACATAATTGGAGCCTGCATTTCCTACTATTATCAAACTGAAAAGTTTTATATCCTTTTCACCTGAATTGTGGATTGCGAATGGCTTTACAAAAGCTACTCTTATTTTCCTAAATTCAGTCGACCTGTTTTATCAGACAGCTTCATTTACCTTCTTCATGTCACTGGCGACGTGACGTGCTGCTACGATCCACAACACACTAGCAATAATGCCAAATAAACCGGCTACAGCTATGCCCAGAGACAGCCCCTTGTAACCGCCGCCGGCAGCATCCGAAATGGATCCCGCCAAAATAGGACCCCAGGCTCCGCCCAAAACATAAAAGGCCAGTAAACCAACGCCCCATGATAAACCCTTCAGTTTCGGCGGAACAACATCCTGCGAGACCGCAGCAATCGCTGGAAAGCCCATACTGATGGAAATACTAAACAAGGGCATCATGGATGCGCAAAAAATCATCAGAGTTTTATTGGTTATATCAAAAGCGTCAATCAGTATCAAAAGCAGAAATAAAACAGCAAAAGCCGTGCTGGTCGCGGCCAGAAGCACTCGGCCTCCCTTTCTCTTTTTATGCCATTTGTCCGCCAGCAGACCGCCCGTAATCGGACCGATAAGACCGATGATGGTAACTAACCCCATGATCAGGCCGGCTTTATCTTCTCCGATGCCATATGCCCGCATCAGCAGAGCCGGAAACCACGTCCCCACGGCAATTTGCACTACGCCATACATACCTATGGCGACATAAAGCCAGCGTAGGGTGGGTATCTTCAACAATTGCTTCAGATTGGCAAGGAAAGGTTCATGGACATAATCCGACCCGTCAGTTTTTGTCAAGCTGTAGTCCTGCATGAAGAAGGCCAAGATACCCAGAATAATGCCGGGAATGGCGAAAATGTAAAATGGTGTCCGCCAGCCGCCAAAATGCGCCGACAGATAACCGCCTGAGATAACACCGATAATGACACCCAGGGTAACGAACAAATTAAAAATACCGAGCTTTGCGCCTCTCTTTTCCTCGGGATAGGATGCCGAAACAAGTGCTGTGCCGCCAGGCCCGAACCCCGCTTCGCCCGCGCCAACACCAAAACGCGCTAGCAACAGAGAGACTAATCCGCCGGCAAATCCCGTGACCAACGTAAAGGCACTAAACACCATAGCCATCAGGCCGATCATTTTCTTCCTGCTCCAGGTGTCGATTAAATGGGCAACTGGCAAACTGAAAAGTATGAAACCGATAAAGTATATTGTACTGACAGCACCAACCTGCGAGTCAGTCAACCCCAGACTTACCTTCATCGGTTGCAGAACCACAGCCATGACCTGCCAGTCCGCATAGGCTATTGCATTAAGTATAGAACAAATAATCAATACGTATGTTGCTCTGGGACCCCCTATTTTAAACTTATCTGACTCTTGAATTTTCATAAAACTCTCCTTTTAAAATTAGTTCTCCTACTTCTCCCCCGAATAAGATAAAAGAAAAACAAGTCCTGATAATGTGAGCATTAAGCTCAATTCCTGTTTCCCGTAAGTCTCTAAAGCATCTTGGTCTCCTGTCGGGATCTCTTTAGCATAGCTTACCTTCTCCCAAGAAACAGTCCGACTCGCTGTAGTATGACAAAAAACTCGTTAATGATTATCCCCTTTCTTTATATACCTCCCTCCTTTATGAACTGTTAACTAAAAAACAAACTTCGAACAAATAGCGATAAAAAAACTGCTATCTCTAATGTTTTTGTGTATCTCTGGCTGCATCTGATCGTTTTCATGCATTTTATATCCAATGTAAAATCACTTTTGAGTGAAATGTTCAACTACTGCGCATAAACATTGAGCTTTCGAGCATTCAGCCACCAGACTTATTTTTAAGTTGGTGCGACAAATTTCGCGGCACGGAAAGATCATAAATTCATTTCTTGCTTTTGGCTATTTCCTCATCACGTAATATTTTCCGCAGAACCTTACCTACCGCCGATTTCGGCAACTCACTGCGAAATTCTATCAGCTTCGGAACTTTATAAGGAGCCAGCTTTGTTTTGCAAAAATCGATGATTTCTTTCTCCGTAGCGGTGACGCCCGGCTTGAGAACGATATAAGCCTTGACTGTTTCTCCCCGGTAAGCGTCTGGAACACCAGCGGATACTCCCTCGGCGACTTTGGGGTGCTGATAGAGGACCTCATCAACTTCCCGCGGATAAATGTTAAATCCACCGGCAATAATCATATCCTTTTTGCGGTCGACAATATAAAAATATCCTTCCTCGTCCATCTGGCCAATATCGCCGGTGCTCAGCCAGCCGTCTTTGAGTTGATTTTTGGTTTCTTCCGGATTATTCCAGTAGCCCTGCATAACCGTAGGGCCTTTGAGCAGAATTTCCCCCGGTTCGCTCGGCTTCACATCAACCAGTCCGGTTCCAATATCCACCAGGCGGACTTCGTTATCAGGGTACGGAGTGCCGATGGAACCGACCTTGTGCCGCATAATCGGGCTCGAGATACCCGCGGAGGCGGTTTCGCTCATGCCCCATCCTTCGGTAAAGAAGATACCCATATCCCGGACTTTCTGAATAAGTTCCACAGGCATGGGAGCGCCGCCGGAAGAGATCAGGCCGATCTTTGCGCCAAGATCCAGTTCCGCCGCTTTGGGATGACCGATAATTGCCGTAATCATGGTGGGTACTGCCGGAAAATAGGTGATCCGCTTAAACTTGGCGATCGTATCGATAAATTCATCCAACACAAATCTTGGAAAGAGTATCTGCGTGGCCGCGTTGAACATCGACCAGTTCATGGCCGAACCATTGCCATAAATATGGAAGTAGGGGATCACGCTGATAACGGTACGCTCGGCAATGGGCACATAGGCTGTGATGAAGTTGCCCCATAGTCCGCCCTGAAACACCGCCGCGATCAGATTGCCGTGGGAAAGAATCGCCCCTTTGGGCAGTCCTGTAGTGCCGCCAGTAAACTGGATAAGGGCTGGATCCGAAGATTTGCATTCAATTTTCGGCACGCTTTCAACAGTACAGTCAGTCAACAGTCCGGAGAAATGATGCCAACCCGAGTCCAACTTAAGACTCTGAGCCGTGCTGACCGGCATTCTATCGATATAGTCGGTCACACAAGTGACAATAACATTTTTTAGCCTCAATGCTGTAGCCAGTGGTCGCATCACTTCCAGAGCGCCGTCAAAGGTAATGAGTGTTTCCACACCTGTGTTTTCGAGCATAAACTTGAGTTCGTCGAAGGTATACATCGGGTTGATGTTCACAACGATGGCTCCGGCAGACAATGCGCCGTAATAGGCAATCACGTATTGGGGACAGTTAGGTAGTGCCAGAGCGACACGATCGCCCTTTTTAATGCCAAGTTTGATCAAGACATTAGCCATCCTTAACATCTGTGCCCTAATCTGTCGGAAGGTCAGTTCCGATCCATAAAAGCTTGTCGATGCCTTGTGAGGCAGTGTAGCGGCGGCAACGTGCACAAGTTGCTGCACTGGAATTTGAGGATAATGAATTGCTTCGGGAACACTGGGGTCATAGTATTTCGTCCATGGTTTTTTTCCCAACATAATTTTGTCTCCTGATAATTTTTTAGAAAAACATTATTATCTGCATAATGCTCTTATCCATTTTAGAACTGGTTTTTATTAACCACGCGCTGTTATCACTAAATGGATAGACAGAGCTCTCATAATTTATTGGCCCAGAAACATATTTCTGGGGTTGCCCACCATTATTGTTTTAATCTGCTCATCGGTTACTCCCTGAGCATTCAATGCAGGAAGGACTTTTTCGGAAATGAAATCAATTCGCCAATTGGCGAAACCGGGCAAGATTGCCTCGGGCAGATCATAGGGGCGACCCAACCAGACATTGACGGTATCATGCGAGAGTGTAATCTTGTTGGAATAACCCAGCTTGCAGAGGTCGGCGATAATTTTAACCGTGACGGGGGTTGGTGCGACGATGTCCAGGCCGATACGGTCAAAGGCAATATAAACTCCCCGGGCAAGGATGGTCTTGTGATATTCGATATCCTGCGAACCGGAAACATGCCCGATCATGACCTTTTTGGGATCCGCGCCTTCCTTGATCAGAAAGTCGGCCTGCTCAATACCACCGGTCGGACCTTCAGTATGGGTAATTATCGGAACCCCCGTCGCCTGCTGGGCTTTCACGGCGGCCAGATGAACAGCTTCTTCATAGGGAGACATTTTGGGACTAGTGCCGACCTTAATAACCCCCGCCTTAACGCCTGTTTTCCCGATGCCTTCCGTAATTTCTTTAATAAAAAGATCGGCTATCATTTTTGAAATATCCGTTCCCAACCCCATTCTTTTCTTCCAATAGGCAGGCGATCCCTCCTCTTCCCAATAAAGTCCAGTAGAGCAGATGATGTTGAGCCCGGTCTTTTCAGCGAGCACTTTGTATAATTCAGGATTGCGGCCGCCCGTGTCGTTGGGTGTGGCATCAATGATGGTTTTAATGCCATATTTTTGCGCCGTTTCTATGACTGAGATATTTGTTTTGAGCGCAGCTTGGAAATCATCCGGGACAATACTGACATCAGCAAACCATCCCGGGTAAGCGAAAGTAAAATGTTCATGAACCAGTGTTATCCCCATTTTTTCGGCCGACATAGGGCCTAAAACTGTGCTGATCATACCTGCTTCTTTTCTATCCATCATTTCCTCCTTTATTTTTTGATAGTATAACTTTTTCAGGAGCAGAGCACATTTTAAAGTGTATTGAGAAGAATGTCATAACAGTCTTATTCATGAAATAGTCTACTTCTTTGCGTATTACCTTCCTTTCATCATGAGGATGAAACCTTTCCCTCCCCGTTATCCAGAAGGGAAAAGTTCTTGTAGCAAGGTAAAATTGTAGCTTATTTCTTTACTTTTTTTACGGGGCTTAATGCTTCTCTGTCACCACCGCTCATACCGGCAAGGTATTTGACCAGCTTCTTGCGGGACTCGATGTCATATTGGGTCGTGATGGCAATCTGCTCCATAATGGGCGAGCCGCCGCCGTGATAGTTGCCAACATTCATAATGCCGCCATTCGCCGAACACAGCCAGTCACCCATGCCGCGCCAGAACTGCGCCTGATCTTCCACCGACATTTTTGGATTGCGTTTGGTATATTTCAGGAGAAGATCACCTGTGGCTGGATTGACAAAGTCTTTCTCATGAGGGAAGGTTGCCGGAATGCCGCCGGAGATATCGCAAAGAATTTCGGCTTCACGGAAAACGGCTTCTCCCGTCATACAGCGGCCAACGTTGCAGTAAATGGAGTGCGGAATATAGGAGCCGGGGCCATAGGGCATGAAGCCGACACCGGGAATATAGACTTCGGACTTCCCGAGATCGGAGGCCGTATAGCCTGCAGCGTAGCCCAATTCGGTAGTCATAATCAGTTCAGCAAGCTTCTCCCGTATATGGGATTCTTTGTGAACATTGTTCACCTCGGCAGCCAGAGCAGCCATACCCACCATCACGTCGCCAATGGCTGGTTTACAGCCTGAATAAGAATGGCGGTGGAACAGGGCGAACAGAAGTGCGCAGGCGCCGCCATGTTGATATTCTCCAGCCAGGAAGACCCGCTCCCAGGGGACAAAGCAGTTGTCGAAGATCATGTAGGAATCGGTTGCACCGGGAACGAAACCACGTTTGAAATGCTCGCGGGAGCGAAGGTTGTGGATAGTAACAACCTGTTTCAGACCGTCCCAGTCACCCGGAACAGCGAAAGCTACGGCATAGTCCTTATCTTCAGCACGCAACGCGCGGGTGGGCAGAACAATAACTTCATCAGCTACCGAAGCTTCGGAGATATGTAATTTGCAGCCTTCAACGACTATACCGTCTTTCAATCTCTCCTTGATCCGTAGATAGGCACTGGGATTAGGCTGGTCAGCGGGACGAAGCATACGGTCGCCTTTAGCGTCCGTCTGGGCACAGCAGCCTACAAGATCTTCCGCCTGAAAGCGAGTAAGCCACTTTTTGAAATTTTCGTGATACTGGGTGGCGCCGTTGTTGAGTTTATCGGCCTCGTAGGACACATTGTATACTGCGTTAATGCCGTCGATGCCCATGCAACGCTGGATGCAACCACCGACTTTTTGGCAGAGCATCCGGGTCATATCCTGTTTTCTATGGAGATCTTCCTTGTTTTGATGAATATGAGTGAAACGATTGATCCGATTGCCCGTGAGGTGAGAAATAGCTGTGCACAATTCTTGGTTCTCCGGTTTTACCGCTTCATCGTACGTAGTACCAATGGTATTGATACAATCCATCTGGATTTCGTCTGTCCTATCGATCGTTTGGCCATCGAGGTAAATGTTGTGTTTCATCTTGGACAGACCTTTGATGTAATCTTGTTTTGTTCTCATACTTCCTCCTTAATAATTCTCTTGATATATGTTCTTTGTACCCTAATATTAGTCAATTATTTTCCGTCAGTTTCTAAAGTGACTTGGTATCCAATTCCAAACAGAATTTCTTTGCTATGGATGTCCTTCCTCCAAGAAACGGTTCAAATCATTGTAAAATGCCAAATAGCTCTTTTAATGATTATCTCCTTTTATTCATACATTTATACCTGGATATACAGCAACGTCCGCGTCTTGGCTGTTTCTTCATTAACATTCAAAACTTCAGACTACAAAAGGAACTCGTTACATTCCTCATGGTTAATCTTCAGTAAAGCGGGCAATGTAGCTACTATCGGATCATATATAACCAAGGCATTATTGTTCAGTAGTTGGCGAGCATTACTCAATGCCCGATTGGGATCTACCTTGTCATCAAGTTTTTCAAGTCTGAAGAGGAGCTTCTGTCCATCGACGGTAATACCTCCGGCTGCGTTCAATTCTTTTACAGCCATGTCCAGTCCATTCACGCAATCCTGACCGAATTCCGCTCCCGGGCCACTAAGGGGACCTGTAAATCCAATTACGATGTCTGCTGCCTGACCGACTGATATCCATGACATCATTAAAACCATAATCAATAAAAAAATCAATCCTTGCCAACGCTTCATTTTTCTCCTCCTCATCAATTTACAATATGTCATGATGCATGGCTGTTCATATTTTCCTTTTTGACTTCAGTTGTTCTCATTCTAATATTGTTCTTGTTTCGCTCTTTTTCCCTATAGTGCGCCTAGCGCTGCAGATTCTCAATCACAGTAGCCACACCCAAACCACCACCGCAGCAAGAGCTGAAGAAGCCGTATTTGCCGCCTTTACGAATGAGTTCCTTCATGGTAAATATACAAAGGCGGGCTCCCGACGCGCCGTTAGGATGACCAAAGGCAATCGCGCCGCCGTTGGGGTTCCATTTTTCCATGTCACACTTCTCGCCCATCTGCTTCTCGAGTTCCGCGGCCACGGCCAGATTCTGCACGGCAAAGGCCTCGTTACATTCCATAACGTCCATCTGAGAAAGTTTAAGATCCGCGCGCTTCAGGGCCTGAGGAACAGCATAGGCCGGTCCAATGCCCATGATCTTGGGATCGACGCCATAATCTCCGCCGCTGACCCATTTGGCCGTGGGTTTGTAGCCTAACTGCTCGGCTTTCTCGCGGGTCATCATTAAAACGAAAGCTGCACCATCGTTGCGTCCGGAAGAGTTGCCAGCGGTGACCGTTCCGTTTTTGATGAATGCGGGCGGCAGTGCCGAAAGGGCTTCCATTGAAGTCATGCGGGGATGCTCGTCCACTTTGAACTCCAGCGGCGGATTCTTTTTCCCCTGAGGAACCATAACCGGAATGATTTCATCCACAAAGTAACCGGCGTCAATGGCTTTCTTGGCCAATACCTGACTGCGCAGACCAAATTCATCCTGGGCCTGACGCGAGATATTGTACATCTGCTGCAGAGCTTCGGCCGTCAACCCCATGTTCGAGGTCGCAGGATCCATGGAGGGTGCCATAGAGGGCATTACCGGCATGGGCGGAGTCATCTTATAGGGCTCAATGGATAAGGGGAACTTGCAGAATGCCTGGCTGTAGGACTCCATACCTCCGGCGATCATAATGTCGGCTTGGCCTGCAATGATTCGCCATGCGGCGTGGTTAATGGAATCGATCGCCGAACCGCACTGCATTTCCACATAGGAGGCTGCTGTGCTCAGGGGAAGACCGGCAGCCTGGGATATCCAGCGGGCCGGGTTCATGGCGGAGATACAGCCGATGGCGGATCCGGCAAAAACGGAATCTACATGGCCGCCCTTCTCGATAATCTTAGTTTTTTCAAGCAGGCCTTTGAGGGCAATGCCGCCCAGTTCTTCCGCCTTAAAAGTTTTCAGGGTGCGTCCCAGAGTTCCGAATGCTGTCCTGACGCCTCCAACAAATACGACATCTCTTTTACTCATTTTTTCTTCCTTTAATGCAACTTGCATTTGTTGATAAGATTTTGTGTTAAATTCAGATTTTAATATTCTCCGCCATCATTGTCTTTGTAGGCTTAAAGATATTCAGGGGGAATTTTTTGTGAACTTCTTCAAGTTTTGCCAGAAGCACCGGATAACCGATTTTTTGAGCCATAGCGAAAGGGCCGAAAGGAGAACCGCCACCGTTGGTCATGGCCAGATCGATCTCTTTGGGATCATCCGCAACACCTTCCTCCAGAATCTTTGTCGCTTCATTCACTTGCAGAGCAACGAGGTGGTTGATATCATATTCCTTAGTCGCTTTGGACAGGTCGATTTTTGGACGCCCCTGCGACCAGTCATAAAAACCTTTACCGGTTTTTTTGCCGAGATTTCCCGATTTCAGATAAGCCATCAAAGAGTCCGATGGTTTGTAATCCGGAGAAAGCACTTTGGCGAAATATTCGAGGCCATGAACTGCAATATCAATTCCGACATAGTCGGTCAGTTCAAACGGCGTCATAGGCATGTCTGGTTTTAACGCCGCATCAAATTCCTCGGGTGTCGGATGACCAGCCTGCAAAATGCAGGAGAGCAAAACTCCGCCGGTCTGATTGACTCGATTATAAATAAAGCCAGGTGAATCTTTCTTCACAATAACTGGAACTTTCTTAATCTTCTTGGCAATTTCGTAGCCTACGGATATTGACTCATCGGAAGATTTGGCACCTTTGATGACCTCGACAAGTTTCATCAGAATAGCTGGATTGAAAAAATGATAGCCAATGACTTTATCCGGCCGGCTCGTGGCAGATGCAATCTCGGTAATGCTGATATTGGATGTGTTCGAAGCCAGGATTGCGTGTTTGGGAGCAAATTTATCCAGGTCAGTAAATACTCTTTTTTTGAGTTCAAGCTTTTCCGGAACAGCTTCAATGATAAAGTCGGCATCTTTCACCGCTGTCTGCAAATCAATCATCGGTGTAAGCCTTGCCAGAGCATCGCTATATGCCTCCGGGGTCAATTTTCCTTTTTCCTTGAATTTGTCAAAGCTACCCTTGATGCCGGCCATACCTTTCTCGACAAATTTCTGTTCGATATCGCGCAGAACTACCGCATAGCCTCCCAGCAGGCAGCAGGCTGCGATCCCATGGCCCATATCACCGGCGCCAATCATAGCGATCTTTTTTACGTCTTTTGCTTCCATTACGAATCCTCCTCTTTAAAATAGTTTTTCAATATCCACTAAGCGGATAGATGTTGATCTATTAAAGTTGTTAACGATTCCTGGTCGATAATTCCTAAAATCCGGCCTATTTCTCTGCCTTCCTTCATCAGCAAAAAAGTGGGAGTTCCGCTGATCTGCAGCCTCTTCTTAAATCTTTCCGTGGAGTCCTGCGCTAATAAGCCCACTTTCAATTCTTCTTCGTATCGTTGCGCTACGGTCTTCAAAACCTCCCACTGCCGGGAGAAATCATCGTCCTGTGTCATGCAAACCAGCAGGACTGGTTTTTTTTCTAAGATCACTTCTTCATTAAAATTTTCTGGCCTGATTGAACAAATCCATGGCTCCATAGATTTTAACCCGTC
>PLGI01000008.1 GCA_003139775.1 Syntrophaceae bacterium
GATTATGGCGACTATTGACACAGTAGGATAAATCTGAATATTTTTGCCATTTTCTCTGCATAGTCGCTTAAAACGAGATCGACCCATATTGAGGGTTTCATTTATTAATCTAACTATGTTTTTACCTTCATTTAATTTTGCTAAAAAAGAGGTAGTTGATGCCGTACCTACTGAGCAAAGAAGTTTTGCATAGAAAGGTCTGCTATCCCAAACTGTCCCATCGAGATCAACAACTATAGCTTTGACAACCACGTTTTGAAAGCCTCTTCATTATTCGTTAGATCAAAGACTGTATCAGCTGATTTGATTTCCTGAGTTATCAGATTATTTCCAGACGTATCTTCATTTCCGTCACCTATAAATGTGGCAACAGGTTTCTTTTGTTCCCTGGCAAAACGATACGTATTCATTGCGCCACCCTTTACAGACGATTGGCTAATAAGAACACCTTTTGCTAATGCAGCTATTAGTTTATTACGCTTCCGTAAAGTTAGGCTTGATGCTGACATGCCAAAAGCAAATTCACTTATTAATACAGATCTCTCATATTTAATAAATAATTGCCAAAGTGGTCTGTTCTCGGGAGGGAATGGCCTATCTAATCCGCACGGCATGACACAAATAGTTGGTGCGGAAAGTTCATAGGCAACCTTGTGTCCAATGGTATCAGCTCCAAGGGCAAATCCGGACGCTATAGCAAACTCATTTTTACATGCAGTTCTGGAAAATGCTTCATGCAAGTAATTATAGGGCGATCGGATTTTACGTGAGCCAACGCAAGCAACTGATTTTAAATTAGCTAGAAAATTCATGCCCCTTAAAACATAAAGAACAGGAATTGGATAATTACTGTTTAATAAAAACATTGGGTATGACGAGTGACCATACGTTATTATAGAAGCATTGTTCTTTTCTGCTATATATAATTGCTTTTTGGCGCGATTATATGCATCATCAGACGTTATTTTTGTTATTTTTTTAATGGAGTCCCTGATTTTATCTCCAATCTTTCCTTTCAGAGAAAATAGGTTTGGATTATCTATTAATTCTCTAGGATCGACTCCATCCTCTAAGAGAATTCGAAACTTGTTAGGACCGAATCCATTTACTGACTCAAGTACATATAAAGCTGCTAAAAAATGAGCGGATGGCCATTGATCTTTTTGGCTCCACGCATTCGCTGTTATTTTGGTTTGGACGTCATATATCTGTTCTTTCATTTTCAGCCTTTGAATTAAGAATTTTTGGGAATAAACAGCGATGAGGTATTTCTTATTTGTCAATGTAAAAATCGTATTCCAATATTTTAAAAGGGCAATTACATACTTTAGAACCCCAACACAAATAATAAAATCAGTCTTATAATTACAGATTAAATATTTTATCTATTAGAAGTTTCTTTTCATCTGAATCTTTCTTAGTTATTTCTGCACAGTCATGTATCATTATAGGCAACATAATGAGAAAAATTAGTAATCCACCGAACAAAATAAGACCGACTATTGCTTGCCAGAAAGCATCCAATCTTTTTAAATATATCTCGACTTCATTATAAATTTCCACTATCCCAACATATAAAGCAATAAAAAGGACAACTATTCCAGAAAAGAAAACGAACAAACATAATCCCTTCACCCATTTCATCTCTTCATCCCTTGAACTTATTTATTTTTCAGTTTAACTTTTTTCTTTTCTATGGGTGGTGCAGATAATATTTGCTTCATAACAGAAGAAAATTCATCCGAGGTGATTTTCTTTACATCATCTTTTTTGATAACTGTTTTTATTGTTTTCTTATTCTATTCACAAATGTTCCTTTATAAATTCAATCTGGTTTGATTAAAAGGTGGTCTGCATATTAATAAGTGATATCCTGCTACATTACCACTTAAAGATAACAAACTTATTCCACCTTTTTTCCCTTCATCAAAGGTATAGAATGCGTCCACTTTATAATGAATTGCAGCAGCTAAGTGCAATGAATCTTTTTCCGTTAACTCCTTGGGGCCATTATCAGAATAATATTTGCGTAACTCCGCAGCTAATCTCTCAACCCGTAAGTCCACACTGGGTAGTTCTATTCCCTTTCTCATCATTAACTTTCTAAATTTATCCGCTGATTCTAATGTTCTTAATTCAACTTCTTCAAACATTGTGTTTCTCAATATAACAAGTAATATCTCACCCTTTAATACTTTATCGAAACAATCAAGAACACCATCCATTTCATGGTTTAATCTTTTTTCTCCTGTAATCCAAGAGATGAGAACGCAAGAATCTGGGTAGACTTTGTATTTCTTAGTTCGCACTACGAACCTTCCTGATATAATCTTCAGAGGAAAGGCCGTTTGTCATTTCGGGATCAATTCCAAACAGGTCTTTGAATGTTGGTAATTCATCGTCAAGTGGTAGCACTATTAAATCTTCGACTTCTGCTAAATGAGCATAGGGAGCATTTACTTTATACTTAAATATACCCGTTACCTCAATACGCATCCCTAATGCCATCCTCGCTTTATCAAATAATTTATCTGGAAATATGCATTGAATTCTATTGGGGCCAATTTCTGGATAAAGCCAGAATATCCTATCATGACCATGTATATTTATTATATCCAACATTCCTCTAGCAGTAGATGCACAACTTTCTTCTGGCGCAACATATAAGGCAGCTCTCGCTTTGAATTCCTTATCAATGTTGATCTCGTACTTGCCACCGAAAATAACTCTAAGATGAGATATTTTCGTTCCGACAGGGTCGGAAAAATTTCTCATACTATCTACCAAGTCAAATCTATCACTTCCTTTTATTTCCTCACCCTTTTTTAGTTTGGTCATAGTATTGGATATTTCTTTCAGCGTTCCTTCTCTTATATCGAATTGAGAGTCTTTTACACAGGCCTCTAAAGTAACACTCGCTGGGCTAGAATGTGTTAGATTTATTACTCTATAATAAATAGTCCGATTAGACTTTCCGGAAATAACTTCTTCTGCATGGCCTGCAACTTCGGTAAATCTTGTAAGCTCAGTTACAAAATCGGTTAAACGTACATTTTTGCCTTCTGTATCATTTCCTATTTCAAGAGTAATTTTATAATTCTCCATAATTATATCCCTCTTATTGTAGTCGTTTCTTTTTCTGACGAGTCCCTGTACATTAATCTTTTCCCTTCAATACCGCGAAGAGCTAACGTACTACGTTCATCGTCATTAATTTTTCTGCCATTATATTTGAAATTAAACTCGGATAAGTATCTATGAAGGTGTTGTTCGCCAACATAATGATATACTCCATTAATGCCGCGTTTTAAAACACTGAAATAATTTTCAACGGTGTTTGTATGTACATCGCCTCTGACGTATTTATTTTTACCATGATTTACATTGCAATGAAAGAAATTTTTGTCCAATCCTTTATAAGATAAAATTTCAATGCCTATTGACATACGACTTTAAAAGAAGCTAAACAGGAACTAACTACTGTGTTTGAAGAATTGGAAAAGCAAAAGGAAAATATCAACAAACATGATGAATAGTGAATAGTTCTCAGATAAACCGATTGGAGTAAACTGAATCATGACTAATAAAGAACGCTACCTTGATATATTATCCCATATTGCATGGGAATATTGCAAAGAAATCAAACTCAACAATTCTGTATCTGAGGAACAGAAGCAATATATAAAAGGTTATATGGCTGCGGCCAGAGCTTTGAATGTTTTCGATTATAAAGAATTAAAAGAGGTTATAGACAAGGTGCATTTTAATGCACTTGGGAAAACTATTGAGGAAAGAAAACAATCTGAATCAAGTGAGTCTTTTTTTAATAAAGAATTTATGGAAATTCTGACATTCATCCGAGAGGGAATTTCTTTGAAGAAGAAATAACACGATTTAATGTAAAACAATTAATATTGATTGACGTCGGTAGAGATCATTCTGAAATATATGAGAGGGAAATAATGAATATGGCGGCTATCCACTTAATAAAAAACGATCGAAGTCTACCTCAGATCATTCCGATAGCACAAGGCTCAGACATTTTTCGTAGCGGATACTGGTTAATGGCGGAAGATACTGCGAAAGCGCTCGTTGGAGGAAATATTTTCTTTCATAAAAGGCAGGCAGAATCGTCTTTCTTCGGTGGAGTTATCGAAAGCATAGAAGTGGCTAAGGGGCAGTATGCCGGTCGCATCATATTCATTTTCAAGTCAGATCAAACCTGCAAAGGTGTTAACACGCCACGCAAAGGTTGGTCCCAGGAAATGAAAATTATACTGTGAGCTCGCCAATTTTCTATTGACAACTTTCTGAAATGTTGTTTTTCTTATTTTAAGAATTCCCACAATATTTTATTAAAATAAAAACAGGAGGGTACTCTATGAACAAAGGTGATTTAATCAAAGAAGTAGCAAAGGTTACATGCAGCAAGAAAGAAGCAGTGCTGGCAGTAGATGCAACACTGGCAGCAATTAAGAAAGCACTCAAAAAAGGTGATGCTGTTACTCTCGTCGGTTTTGGTACATTTGATGTTAAGAAAAGAAAAGCCCGCACAGGCAGGAATCCCCAGACAGGTAAGGTCATTAAAATAGCTGCAAAGAAGGTTCCTGTATTCAAAGCCGGAAAAGGTTTGAAAGACGCCGTTAAATAGATCGGTATGTCATCATATTGGACATGAACATTGAGCCGTCCCTCCCTGCGACGGGATGGCTTTTTTTATTAAACTTAAGGCAAAGGGGAATTGAAGACAGACAACATGCGGATCGAGATGTCGAAGATAGAATAAAAAGATGTAAAGACGCAATCCAAGAAGTGAATGATAAAATAGTGAGCGAAAGTTGTTCTAAAACTGGGAGTACGAGATTTGTTTTCTTTATAATACAAATACATTTGGTGTCCTTATGAAAGATGACATT
>PLGI01000139.1 GCA_003139775.1 Syntrophaceae bacterium
ATCACCCGGCCGTGGCAAAGGACAAATTAGATTGTCGCAGTTACAGCTCTTCTAAAGCCGTGGCAGCTCCAGTCCACCTTGATCAATTGTCTTATATCTCCCGGAGTAGCGATAACTTTTGACCAGCGTGACCGCTTTCTCGGAGCAAATAGCCACACAATCACCACAAGCCATGCACTCCGGGTGGTCATTAAGTTTTGCTTTTTTATCCTGAAGCTTGATGGCATCGGCCGGGCATGCTTTAACGCATAAACTGCAACCGTTACATTTAGCCAGATCAAATTGCACCAAACCCATTTCGATTTGGGTTTGATCATCATATCTAGGGATTTTTTTCTTTTCTGCTTTAGATAAATTGCCCATTTTAAACCTCCATATCTCCTTTGAAAGATCATCATTCCCGCAGTCAGCGAAAATTTAATATAATGTTTTTTTCATCCCGTCTTCATACCAATCCACGGCGTGAGTCGGTCTCGCCACCATGCCGTCCGGTTTTCCCATCGGGAAGCCAACAGCCAGGCTCGAAACAAATTTGTATGGATAATCAATTCCTAACCGGTTTCTCCAAATGCTGGTGTTCTCAAACGCAACTTTGGGAAAGCCGATCCAGCAAGTGCCCAACCCCATACTGTGTGCTGCCAGCACCATATTCTGTCCGGCAATACCACAATCAAGTGTCGGAAAACCAATGCCGCGTTCGTCGGCAAAAATGAGAATAACCGTCGGAGCATTGTGAAATAATCCTAGTTTTTCATCGGCGATAAGTGATATGGCGCCAAAAGGAACCGGGTGAAGATCATTGGGTTTGGATTTAATGATGATGTTGGCTATGATCCTGCGTAAGATAGACCCGTTGTAGCGGTAATCGATCAGCCCTTTGTATATTTTGCAGGTTTCTATTATTGTTTGCGTGATCCCATCGATGATTTCCTGATCGCGGAGCACTACAAATTTCCAGGGCATGGAGTTTCCGGCAGAAGGCGCAAAGCGGCCGGCTTCCAGCATCCTTTTGATCAGAAATTCCGGCACCTGCTTTTTCTGGAAAACCCGGACGCTACGTCTTTTCAAGATCACATCTTCCGTTTCCGTCCTGACACTTTTCAACTGTTCAATCTTTGTTTCACTTAATTTTTGCTCTTGATCAACCATGCTGCCCCCTCCTCTCGTCCAATTGAAGCTCTCCGTGGACTTGCCGCTAATAATCTTCGGTTTTTAAGGAATAAGATAATTCCATTTTTGCTCACTTGCCCCAAGCAAGCACAAAAGTATGCACGCGTTACAAAATTCAACCAACGCGTTCCAAGATGTGAATTCCCATGGCCGCATCTTCAAAGCCCAAGTTCCCGCCGCCGTTTTCAGCCAGTGCCAGACGGCAATTTTTTACCTGACGGTCGCCTGCTTCGTGCCGCAGTTGAGTGACCAGTTCGAATATCTGACCAATACCCGAAGCGCCGATAGGATGACCACGGGAAATCAGTCCGCCCGAAGTGTTCACCGGCATTTTCCCGCCCAGAGTAGTCGCGCCTGATTCGGCATAGTGTCCGCCTTCGCCAAACTTGCAAAATCCCATAGCTTCGGTTTGATGCAATTCGCCGAATGATGATGCATCGTGAACTTCGGCGACATTAATGTCTTCCGGGCCTACACCGGCAATGTTATAAGCCTTGCGGGACAACCTGACAGCGATGTCCTGAGCCTCAGCCTCCAATGGCCTGTTGGTGCCCGATCCCAGCACCGATGTGAGAATTTTTACCGGGCGCGCATTTTTCAGACGCTTTAAAAAATCTTCGGAGCAGACAATTACCGCCGCGGCGCCATCGCCGATCGGAGCGCACATGGGAACGGTCAGCGGCCAGGAGACAAGGCGGGCAGCCAGAATTTCTTCAACGCTCATCTTCTTCTGAAACTGAGCATAGGGGTTCATGGAGCTGTGAAAATGATCCTTCGAAGCAATAATCGCCACTTGTTTCTGGGTCGTTCCATATTTCTCCATATGCCAGCGGCAAAACGCGGAATAGATATCCATAAAGGCGCTGCGATCTTTGCCCGCCACGCCGGGATCATCGGCCAGTTTGATCTTTTCGGAAACCGCTTGCAGCATTTTGATATGCTCCATGGCATTTTCCACGTCAAAACCGGACCAGAAACCCTTAAACATTTTTTCTTTATCTTCTAAATAACCCTTTTCCGCGCCGATGGCCAGCGCGCATTCATAAAGCCCTGAAGCGACGCCCAACCAGGCATGGTGCAGACCGGTGGATCCACCGGCACACGCATTTTCTACGTTGGTAATGGGAATACCTTCCAATCCAGCAGGTTTCAAGGCAACCTGTCCCCGGATGCAATCTTGCCCGTAGCTAAAGCCCCAGCCGGAATTGGAAAACCAGGCCGCTTCTACATCACTTAATTTTACACCGGCATCGGCGATAACCCGCTCCAATGCAATTTTTGCAAGAACTTTAATCGATTTATCCATGTGTTTCGCAAATTGTGTCATGCCGACGCCGGCAATAAAAACCTTACGCATTATTCTTCTCCTTAATGAGACTCAAGTTTCAGAAACGTAGTGAACTGAAACTTGCAAGTCGAATTATCCCGCCTTCGGCGGAGGATATCACAGATATCCGTGATATCCCGCAAAGTAGAAACTATTTTTTATTTTCATACGTCTTTTCAAAGGTCTTCCCTTTGTAAGTACTACGCTCCAGCGAGCCGTGCTCAACCCAGATAATCTGCGGGTTGATCTTGATGCGCTTGCTCATGCTCTCGGTAATTTCTGCCGCCAATGCTTCCAGTTGTTGCGGCGTTGTCCCCTCCGCATATTCGACTTTGATTTTCAGTGGAGGAACCACGCGGGGCGGCCTCTCATCGAGGACGATACGCAGTTCACCGGTCACCCGGGGAACGAATTCATTAATCACGCCTTTGATGCCGCTGGGATAAACCATTACGCCCTTTACTTTCAACATATCATCGGAGCGTCCGATGACCTTGTAACGGAACCCGGAACGGCCACAAGGGCAGGGGTTCGTAAAAATCTTGTGAATATCGCCCAGACTGTTGCGGATAAGCGCCATGCCGTCGCCTTCCAGACTGGTGAAAACCGCTTCACCCTCGGCGCCGTTTGTAAAGGGTACGGGCGCTTTCGTCTCCGGGTCTACCAATTCATAATAGCAAAGATCATCGCCCAGCCAATGCATGCCCTGATATTCGTCGCAGTCGCAGGAAAAACCGAATCCCGCGCCGGAATCATACAGCCTGCAACCATAGGCTTTTTCCAATTTGTTTTTTACTTCCGGGATGCCTGCTCCCGGCTCACCGCCGCAGACCAGCGCCCTAAATCCCAGATCACCGACCGGTTTCCCCAGTATTTTTGGTGACTGTTCAATTAGATATTCCGCCAGAGACGGTGTGCCGGTGTAAACCGTTCCCTTGAATAAGGCCTGCATCAGGAGAATGCGTTCGCTTTTAGCCTCGGCCCCGACCGGCAGAATCATACAGCCGAGATTTTGAATGCCGACCAGCGACGGAACACCGGCAATCACCATGGAGAGGGCGAAACAATAAAGCACCCGGTCATGAGAACGAAGGCCGGCCCGCCAGCTTCCCCGTACCATCACTTCTCCCCAGATTTTGTCGATATCTCTGCGGGTCAGTGGATATGGCGTAGGGATGCCCGAGGTTCCCGTGGTTGTTCCCATATAATCAATATCATCGACGGAAACCGGCATGATCTGTTCGAGCGTCTTTAAGATATCACCGCCGCAGTCCATAACGAGATTTCTCAGAGCTTCCTTATTGAAAAGGGTTATTTTATCCTTGAACTCCTCAAAGCTTTTCAGCTTATCCGGATCTAAACCACTTTTCGTGATCATGTTCGTATAAAACGGCGCGTTTGCCTTCAGTCGGGTCAGCATTTTTTTCAGCTTATCGAACTGAATCTTTTTCATCTCCGGTGTATTCAGGAGAGGTTCAATTTCCATGTTCCAGTACGGACGATTAGTGTCCATCTTTGTAAATCCTCCTTTGACTCATGTATTTGTTTGAATTCGCAAGTCGCGCTTTCCCGCAGTTCCGCTTTGAGTCGTAACTGCGGAAGAAGCGCGCACTCCGAATCATTCATCCCTGATAATCGAAAAGTATCATCATTTCGACGCTGAAGTTCCCGGTTCTGGGTCTTTAAAATACGGGCCAAGCAAATTCCGGCCGCGTTTAAAAAGTTTCCGTCCCAGCCAGACGACAAAAGCGGGAGATATCCGATAGAAGATAAACGGAATCGCCACCTGCCCCCATGGTGCCGAAATAATTCCTTTCTTTTTCAGTAATCCCTTCAACGCTATTTTGGCCACGATCGCCGGATCAACACCTTTGGTCTTATAAAACTCTATTGCGCCTTTCGTGTTTTCTTCCCCGAAGAGCTTGCCGTCTTTCATAATGTTGGTTTTAATGACACCGGGACACAAGGCCGCAACATTGATATTGTGTACGGAAAGATCCATGCGCATAACGGTCGTCAGCGCGACAAGGGCGGATTTGGTCATGGAATAGGGAGCCATAGCTCCGAGGGGACAAAGCCCCGCGCCGCTGGCGGTGATCATGATATCGCCCTGTTTACGGGCAATCATGGACGGCAAAAACAAATGTATCAGATAAATTGATCCCCAGAGATTAATGTTGATAATCCACTTCCAGTCATCCATGGTTACGGCATCGATTTTTCCCCCAATGCCGATGCCAGCGTTGCAACAGAGAATATCCACATTGCCCACATCTTTTCGTACTTTCTCGGCTAACGCTTTCACCTCGTCAAAATTGGAATGATCAACTTTATAGACGAAAGCCTTAACACTGCTTTTTTTTAATTCGGCCAACAGATTGTCCAATCTGTCCTGATGAATGTCTGTGCCGATAACTGTCGCGCCATACTTACCAAACTCTCGGGCCAGAGCCAGTCCTATTCCCGATCCCGCTCCGCTGATCAGAACTGTTTTTCCTTTTATCTGTTGATAGTCTGCCATTGTCCTGTCCCCCCCGACATTATTTGTTTTTCTTTTTGTGTTCTATTTTCTTCCATCATTTCGATAAATGCATCGATACGGTTTTGAACCTGTGCTTCGCTAAAAGCGCGCGGATCCATCATATCACAGGTTAAGATCAGCACCGGTTTATTCGTTCTTTTCTCGATTTCCGTTTTGACATCCTGCAATCCCGCGGCTGAGGGACGGCAGCTCATATTTGCATGGAGAATGATGCCATCAATGCTGTATTCGTCAATTTTTTGCACCATAAACGGGATACGCTTATCCTGTTCCAGGATGTAAGTGGCTGAAGTAAATTCTTTGGCCATTTGTCGCATTGTTTCTTCAACTGAAGATGTTTTCTTCCGGCGAAATGCCGACGATTCGGTGTAGAGTTCGTAGACAATATGCGCTCCTTTTTTCTCCAGGTCTTTATAAAAATCGGACGCATACCAGAGGGTAATTCCTTCCCACATCAGACGATATTTCTCAGGTTTGCCGATTTTCTCCGGAGCCTGGGCGTAACGTTTTTTCATCTTGTCCAAAACTTTTTGATAATACTTGATCGCGGCATCCTGATCATACTGAGCAAAGACCGGAAACATGAACACCCGCATAAAGATAAAATAGTCGGCAGCGGGAATTCGTTTGCGGTACTCGAAGAATTCCAGATAGAGACGATTGCATTCCTGGGATTTATTGATGATGTTCATGAATTTTGCTTCGTCGAATTTTTTACCGGTCTGTTGTTCCAGAAATTTTATCAGATCATAGAGCTGAGCGACAATGTAGTCGCTATCTACTTTCCATCTGGCCTCGTCCGAACCGGAAACCACGCATGGCACATCCATGGCAAAATAAGGGCGGCCATATTTGCGCGCTTCGTTCTCAAACCATTTGGCGTGGGTATCACAAACACCATTGGTTCCGCAGTAGAAGTCGCCAACGGGGCTGCCGCCTAAATCTAATGGATAGCCTTTTTCCCTTGCGCCAATAGCTGTTTTCATATAGGCGCACAGATCGCGCGAGTAACCCATGCCCTCCGCCTCTTCGATCAAAGGCTGACTGATTTCGCACATCCCGGCCGTGCAGGCGGAAAATTCCGGGAAGCCCGGCCAGACATCAAAGGCCAGCAGAAACTCAACCGGGAAGCCCGCTGTAAAGTTAGCCACTAATTGTGTGGGTGACGCATCGGCTTTTTTTGTTTTTTTCCCATAGTCTCCCATCAGTGATATTAGGTCCATTGGTACCCCCTGCTTCAACTGATTCTTCATTCCCTTAAAAAATAGTCCTGGATTTTTCAGGAAAAAACTACCCAAACCGGGTATATTAGGTGTATTTTTAGACATTGCTGCGTCCTCCCTTCTGCTGGATTGTTTCTTTAAACGCTTCGAGCCTTGTGAACAGCTGGTTATCGGCCGGAGTAAAGTCTCTTTCGAAGTGCATACAATTATAACCTTTTCCTTTAATCGCGGGGATTGTCCAGACGGCATCCATAGCGTATGGTTCACAAAACTTCATATTCTGAGACACGACAGTATCTATCTTTGTATCCTTTAGGACCGCCAGGATATATTCCAGACGTCCGTCCGAGGGAACACGCGTCGCTGAACGCGGCATATCAAATGAATATGTGACCAACGCTTCCACCGGGCTGGCCGCGTCGGGAATCGATGTGGCAAAGTAACGCTCGCCTAGCGATAAATCATCGCGCACTACCCGGAACCCAGCGTTATCCAGCAGGTCCATGAACTCAACAAATGACACATCCGATCCGGTTAAGAAGGTAGGAATCTTTCCGGCGGGAAATGGTTTACGGTTCTCCCAATCAGCAAGTGTCTTCTTCAAATCTTCAACGAGAGATTCCTTGGGCATTTGAATGGATTTCCGCATAATTTCAAAATAGTCGCGATTGGGAATATCTTTTTTCACTCTTAATGGCGCCAGCTGCCGCAGCAGGGATTTTACCTGATTGGAAAGGCTGATGGCGTCTTTGAGTTCTTTATCGCCGACTTTGACCGAGTATTGCTTATCCAGGTTGTCGATGAAGCGCTTCAGCTCCTGGATATAAAAAGTTCGCGCTAGCTGATCCATCTTCATCGGCGTGTTGACCCAGAAGATGGGAACTCCTTTTACGTGATCTCTCCACATGTCGTAGTGATGGTCGGTCGCATCGCAGCCATGCGCAACACCGATACCGCTCCATTTCCCCGAATTCTCCAAAGCGTCAGCAAGACATCCCCGGGCAAACGGACAGAAAAAAGGAAATAAGTACTCATCCGCCGCCGCCGTTCCTTTGTGAACATCGCCGAGAATTTTCATCGGCGAAAAGCCGGCAGCCATGACAATCTCTTCAGGAAACTCGTGACCGGAATCAAAATATGCAAATGCTTTCATGAATATTATCCCTCCTCGTTATATGTTGCGGGCAAGAATGGCCGCCCCGATTGCGCCATTGACTTGTGCTGTCTCCGGAACCCAAATTTTAATTTTCAGTTTTTTCATAAGCGCGGTTTGGATACCGATATTCTGAGCAACGCCGCCGGTCAGGACAACCGGCTCCTCTATTTTCGATCGGCCGATCATGGACACCAAACGGTTGACAATTGACTCGTTGATCCCCGCAATAATGTTTTCGCGGGATTCGCCTTTGGCAATGAGTGAAATCACCTCCGATTCAGCAAATACTGTGCACATGCTGCTGATCGGAGAAGATTTTCTTGCTTGGAGTGAAAGTTTGCTGAAATCAGTCAGATCAACTTCCAGCGCTCTCGCCATTACTTCCAGAAATCTGCCGGTTCCGGCGGCACATTTGTCATTCATCACAAAATCAGCCACATTTCCGCCTTTATCAATGCGGATAAATTTGCTGTCCTGTCCCCCAATGTCAATTACAGAAGCCACATTGTCCATATAGAAACGAGCACCTACAGCGTGGCATTTGATTTCGGTAACCGTTTCATTCGCAATACTAACTCCACTGCGGCCATATCCTGTAGCGACGATTCGATCTACTGCTGATTCTTTCAGTTGCAGGCGGTCCAGCGTTTCTTTAAGTATATTACGCCAGGCCTTTTCTACATTGTACCCGGTAAACGAAACTTTCGCATCAATCAGGGCTTTGCTATTCATAACAGCAATTTTAGTAGTAATGGAACCAATATCCAAACCTATTGTCAGCATAATAACCTTCTCATAGTAAAGAATATCGTATCTGCTAAAGAGCGTCAATGAGATGAGTGGCCATTAATATTGTTAAGAACAGCCATGCAGCGTTAATTTTATAAGATTAAACGATATGTGGATTTAAAGCGGAACGGAAATATACTTACTTTGGATTTTTTTCCGGTAACTTGCGGGAGTAGTTCCTGTCCATACCTTGAAGGCGTGATGGAAACTTGCTACATCGCTGTAACATAGTAGTTCAGAGATTTTAGCCATGGAAAAATCTGTCGTCCGGATGAGTTCCAGCGCGTGATGTTTACGAATTTCGCAAAGAATATCCTTGTATGAAGTCCCTTCCATTGTCAACTTGCGCCTGATGGTGCGCTCGGTCATGTTAATTCGCCTGGCAAGTTGATCAAGAGTTGGAAAATCTTTACTCATAAACAAGAGTTCATGCCGGATTTTATCCTTAATGGTTTTCTGCTCATTCAAACGCTGGCATAATTGCCCGCATTCCTGCTCCAAAACTTTTCTTGTGAGCGAATTGGCAAATTTCAGCGGTTTATCAAGAAGCGCGGCATCGAAGATAATCAGATGTTCCGGGGCGCCAAAAACCACTGGACAGCGAAATACTTCTTTATATCTTGCCGCGTAATCTGGCGCGGTATAGGCGAGATGTAATTCCTTGAAGAAATTTATATCATCCGTAATAAGGGCACCTATTGTGTGAATCGAAACAATTTCCGTTTCACACATAAAACGGTGTAAATCTTTTATGCGAACCATCTCTTTGACGCGAATAAACCCCAAATCTCCTTTAACAGTTATATCAAATTGAAAATAGGTGGATGAGAGTTCGATGTAAGACATCATCAGCTTGATGGCGTCGCTAACAGTTTCACAGCACATAGCCGCCATGCCCAACTTTCCCTTGGAGATGAGGTGGTGATGCTGACCAAGTTCCAGCCCTATCCACGGCACAGGTGCAAGTTTCGCCAGTCTGTGGCCAACGGTAATTTCCTGCATGGCAGTGATAATGTGGTGGGGATCATCCAGTTCCTCCATTTCAATACCGCTTCCGGATAGAAGCTCACGGGAACCAATCCCATACTGACTAGCCGTGCGAACAAACACGGCAACATCATTAATGGGACGCAAGATGCATAAGTCTGGTCTCGACCGGATATGAAATTTATCATTCATAAGTCTTGATTCCTTTTTCATTCAGGAAACATCTACAGAGCATGGATGATCTGGCCACCACGGTCAAAATGTTTCCTCAATATATAAAAGTTTAAACAGGACTATTCCATAGTCAACTACCACCACCAGAGGTGGTGGCTTGTAGCGGCGGGCTGCCCCTATAAGGGGACAACCGCCCGTCTTTAAAGGAAACGATTCATTTGATTACAACTGGTAGAACCATTTTTATTACTCTTATGTTACCACCACCAAAGGTTGTGGTTTCAATCGATGAATGAAAAGAACTAAGAACAAATCTACGGTAACGATGTACAACAGAAGATCATCACTGGAAAAAATTACCATTCTGGTAACTACACCCGCTAAAGAATGTAGCGATAACCATACTGGTATGCAATGCTTAGATAAAACATTACTTATTCATAATTAAACTATAAGAAACTCGATCTCATATGTCAAGGAAATTTTGCCCACAAAATGTTGGGTGTGGTTTTAATGTTTGTCATCATGGCTAAACTGCGTTTACTACGATTAGTGATGTTGAATGTTTTCCCCAGACATCAATCTGTGTCCTTGCCAAAGCGTAACCAAAATCAACCTGTCCTTCTCCAGGCCGATGGCTTAAAGGCATGAACACTTCCTTATGAATGTTCCTTATCTCACGAACAGCTTCCTTTATTTGAGTGTATCCACCTCCATATCCCATCTCCTTTACCCGTTCATATATCCGCTTGGATGTATGACGTTGCTTCTGGGGATAAGCTTTGTCGTTCTCAATAATTTGAGCAATCTGCTCAAGAAAAGGGCTAACCTTCAGCCGGGGACGGGGTTGATTTATCTGATAACCTGGAGGTGGGGGATTCCCCAATATCTTCTTGAGGGTCTCCCCGTGAATGCCTTCTCGACGTAATACTTCACGTTTACTCGATTCTCCTCTTAATACTTCTAACCGGATCTTTGTCCACCAATCCATACCTATGTATACCCTTTCTCCTCCTTCAGAATAAAGATATGCTGAATATACTCTATTCCCAAAAAGGTCAGTTTAGGGTGTCACACTTTTAAACCGCCTTATTTACCGTCTCGGTTTTCAACCGCCTTTTGTTTATTCCCCTGCGGCAGAGACCGCAGGGCGAAATAAGGAATAATAATTTTCATCTTGGAAACCTAAGGTTTCCAACCCTTCCTAAATGGAAGGCTGTGGCAGAAACTACAGCGTGAAATAATTATTTATTTTCTGCAGATTTATGGTCATTATCAACAGGATTTAGAATATAGTAATAATCTTCCTTTGATAAGGATAACTCCGGATTGCAATCATGTCCAAGCTGATGGAACGCATAGCCCAGACTGGTTTTATCTACCAAATTTTATCTGGATTAGCTAAAAAAATGTGAGGCTTTTTAAGTTGCTTTTGACTTTTAGGTTACAAAAAATCCCCGGAAGTTGCCCGCCCTTCCAGGGATTTAAATTAACAGTTAACCCGCCTCGCCTGGCATCCGCCAGGTAAGCCCAACGAGCCGCCCTATCTTTAGAAGGTAAGGGTCAGTTTGTTGATGAGCATGTAGTCGTCGCGGATGCTAACGTTGGCATTGTAACCGGGACCACTTGGATTTCCAGTATTGCCTTTGTAATAATCACCTGGCCACCAGTAACCAACGCCCAGCATATAGCTCAGGTTATTGGTAATTTTGTAAGTACCGGTAACGTCAAGTTCCCAGCCATAAGATTTGTCACTGGCATAACCATTCGGTACTGTGTCGGCCATCGCATAAGAAACTGCTCCCCTGATATCCAACTTGGGAAGCGGACGGATACCGCCATCACCCTGGAAGAACCACGCATTGGTCATGCCAATGCCGGTCCCAGTGCCGGGGTTGCTCATGTTATATCCACCCGGAGAGTTAATTCCGCCTGCCCAGTAGGTGAGATCATTATTGAACATAATCAAGCAGGGATTCCAATCCAAGCCGCCGCCGTACCAGCCGCCTTTAACATTGTAAGGGTCGTTGCCCGGGCCAGACATGTAGGCAAATTGACCGCCGACATAAAAGAAACCTAAATCAACATTGACATCGAGATCACCCATAATTTGCTGCATGGATATATTGGGTCCGCCAACACCAAGTGTGCTTTGGGGTGAGGGGAAGATGGAGGGGATACCCAATGTGGGTATGCCGGTGCCGGAAAAATAGTAAGGACTTGTCTGGGCTTCCGAGCCCCAACCGTAATATAACATACCTTGCACCTTGACCGGTCCAACCTTGACCGTGAATTTGGGCTGTACATAGAAGACATTTACCAGCAAACCGTAGGGGTTGTTCGCAGCATTGCGGTCATAGCCGACGAGTACACCGGCATCGCCGTCCTTGAAGTTATACAAACCAATCAAGATATATCTGTCCCAATCGACATCGGTACTTGTTTGTGTGGGATTCACGGCAGATAACTTATTGCTTTGTTCCTTGTAAATTATGCCGCCGAAAACAAACTGTCCGATAGGCAGATAGTATCCAATGCCGCCAGTGGTATGTCCGTTCGCGTCGGACTGACCGAATCCGTTCTGGAGCCCCCAAGAGTTATCATGAATATAGCCGACCTGCCACAAACCGATAGGCGAAGCATACTCAACGTACATCAAATTTAAGGCGATGTTTTCACTGTCCGCCCTGGTTGCAATCGAGTATGAAGCATTTGTATTTGCTCCATCTGCGTATGGGTTTGACCTCGCACCGCCCCAGATTCTTTCGAGAGCGTCAAAACGGGTGACCAGCTTCAGGCCCGGAGAAACGATAAAATCCGTCTGGATAATCATTCTCTGATAATAGAACGCTGTGTCTTGGCTTTGATTACCAGTAGTACCGCTTTTTGCCAAATTTGTTTGATCCAGATACATTCCGGCTGCGAAATACGAGCCGCTAAATTGAACATCGACCGCGAAGGCCGACGCACTGAAGGCCATGAGCAGCCCCAGTGACAGCAAAACTAACCACAATTTCTTCATTTTTTGTCCTCCTTAATAAAGAGTTCATAACTTCCATCTTCGGGAAACAGGTATTTCCTGAAAACGACTTCCGCTAGGAGACTGTCCGAGAATTCGATCTTAAAAAGCCTTCTTTTGTCAGAAAAGTTTCCAATCTGATAAAATCATTTCTTAAAAAATAAAGTTCTTATCCCGATGAAAATTTTTTGTTAACAAAACCACCTTTTCATCGCAATTTTTTATTCTCCTTTGAAGTTGGGAGATCTTTTTTCCATGAATGCGGTAAATCCTTCTATGGCATCTCTGGATTTTCCAACTGTCATCGATCCCAGCAATTCTATTTTTGTGCCTTCATCAAAGCCTTTTTCAAGTCCGGTATTGACGGCATTGAGTACTGCTGTAACAGCCAAAGGCGGTCTCTGTCTCAGAACATCTGCCATCTCCAGCACATCCCTCATCAAATCACCATCCTTAGATACCTTATCCACAAGACCAACCGCTAGGGCTTCCCGGGCCGTGATTCGTTTGCTGAATAGAATCATATCCAACGCTTTTGATTTTCCAATCAGTCTCGGCAGACGTTGTGTACCACCCCATCCCGGAATAATTCCCAGGTTAAGTTCAGTAAGTCCGATTTTCGCCGATTCTGTCATCACACGGAAAGTGCAGGCCATCGCCAATTCGCAACCTCCTCCAAAGGCATAGCCATTAATGCCGGCGATGACCGGCTTCGTCGAACGTTCTATCTGCGTCCACACCTGCTGGCCTTTGGGACCACTCTTATCGCCGTTGGCCACATCAGATACATCAAACCCAGCGGAAAACCCTTTCTCTCCCGCTCCTGTAATTATCATCACCCAAATATCTTTGTCCTGCGCAGCCATTTTCAGCGCCTCTTCTATTTCCAGCAGTGTCGCCAGATTAATCGAGTTTGCCGGCGGGCGGTTCAATATCAGTGTGACAATATGATTTTCTTTTTCATAGCGAATAAATTTGAAGTCCATATGATTCCCCTATCCTTTCATAAATTAAGTCGCCCACATACAGCGTGCGACGTGTAATCCGATTTTAGTAGGCAAAAGCTTCTTCGCTTATATCGAGAGGTGTCTGATCCTTCATTTTTATGGAATCACAGCGAGATTTTACCGTCGTCAAAATCTCCACGGCAAAGAATTGTGCAGAAGCCACTCTGCCGCTGTAGAAAGCGGCTTCTTTGTCATCCTTCAGCAGAACTTTCTGCTTTTCAGGTGTGTCAGCGCCTTTGGTCTGATAGATGGCCCGAAGTTTCTCATCAGCAATTGAACCGCCATGAAGCAAGAAATTACCGACAAGTACATCGCCAAATATTTCCATAAAACGGTAGGCATTAAGCACGGGAATTAAAAACTCACCCGCCTTGCTAACCTGGGTAAAGAACTTGGTAATATCCAGACAGGCACCAGCAGCTTCTTCCAGAATAGCAGTATGTTTTCCCAATACTGGATGTGATTTGAGCTTGGCGATATTGGCTTGAATAATCCCGGCCATATTCATAAGATTGGCGCCTTTTCTTTGACCCAGCCCTCTTGCGACAAGCGTCAGGGATTGAATGCCGTTGGTGCCTTCATAAATGCAGGCAATTTTTTCATCACGCAAATATTGTTCCACCGGGTATTCTGAACAGAAACCATAGCCGCCGTAAACATCCATTGCCATCGAGCAGACCAACAGGCCCTTATCAGTACAATAAGCTTTGATGATGGTCGTCAGCAGATCGAGCAGTCCTATATAATTTGCTTTTTCTTCTTCGGTTTTGACAATCTTGGACATATCGACGCAATGGGCAGCAAAGAAGCAAAAGCTTCTCATCCCCTCCACATGTGATTTCATCCACATAAGTTTTCTGCGAATATCAGGATGGTTGACTATGGTAACAGGTTTAGCATCCGGATTCATCGCATCCCAGATGGCAATCCCCTGTATTCTTTCTTTGGCATATTGGACTGCATGCTCAAAAGCCGCCGAGGCGAGATCAAGGCCGTGCATCCCAGTGCCTATGCGTGCCTCATTCATCATCTGGAACATGACCTTCATCCCCTCACGCTCATTGCCCAGAAGCTCGCCAATGCAGTTGCCGTTTTCACCGAAATTGAGTGTGCAGGTGGCTGACCCTTTAATGCCCATCTTATGCTCTATGCCACCTGTATTAACATCATTGAATTCGCCGATAGAACCGTCATCGTTGACCCGGTATTTAGGGACTATGAAGATGGAGATTCCTTTTGTTCCTGGTGGATCTCCTTCAATGCGGGCGAGAACGGGGTGAACGATGTTATCGGCCAGATTGTGATCACCCGAAGAAATAAAACACTTTGTTCCCGTTATCAGATACTTTCCATCAGGCATTTTTTTCGCCGTCGTCTTTGAAGCGCCGACATCACTGCCAGCACCCGGTTCGGTCAAGCACATCGTGCCTGTCCATTCGCCGGCATACATTTTATATATATACTTATTTTTCTGTTCTTCGGTGCCGAATGAGTGAATCAGGCCGGCTGCACCGTGTGTGAGTCCCGAATACATATGAAATGCATAGTTAGCAGCACCGAAAAGCTCGAGAAGCGCAAAACCGATAGTGTAAGGTATGCCTTGACCACCAACTTCTGGCGGATCGGTAGGATTGATCCAACCGCCCTCGCAGAATTTCTTGAACGGCTCATGGAAGCATTCCGGAACAGTGACCTTGCCATCCTTGAATTTGCATCCATGTTCATCTCCTTCTTTTAGCGTCGGCGCTATGACGTTAACTGCCATTTTTTCGGCTTCGTTCATGATCATCAGCAAATCGTCTTTACTGAACTCATTATAGGGCTCTGATTGAAGCAGCTTTTCAACTTCAAACTGCTCAAATAAAACAAACTGTTGATCGCGTGTGTTGACGAGTAAATTACTCATTTTCAATTATGTCTCCTTAAATAATTTATGTTTCAGTGCTAAATGCTTATTCCTAACAAACTAAGTTTTTTGATTAAGAACCATCAAAAATCATGCCATTTCACTACGAATTGAATTTCAAATTATTTTCAGTAATTTTAATAGATTGTGGCAAATGATAAAAGCGGAGGATATTTACGCATGTAATATATTACACTTTATGTAATATTACATGCGTGTAATATATTACATTTTTAATGGAATAAAGCGCAGCAGATGATTCCGGGCGGTTTTAGATTTGACACATCGGTCTCGCGTTATACCTTCTCGATTTCCGTCCCGAGCAGGATTGGAAATCCACTGTCCTATTTGAAACGTTAACTCAGAAGATTGTTGATAAAGAAAAGCGCAAAAAAGTGATTGAAAAAGAAATCTCGCAAATAGAGGATAAGAAGTCAGAGTACTCATCACTCAAACTCGAGTTCGAGTATTGATTTCCTCTTAAGAAACAGTCGACTACGAATACATATTCCTTCAAATGAGCGCTTATTATTTATAATTTTAAAGTTGTTATTTTTTGTTCCACTCAATTTTAATGCTTTCCTCACTAATACTTCAAATGATTATAGAACACTTTTTATTAAGACGGATTCTTTTAATGATTATAGTTGTAACTTAGCATAAAATTGAAAGTTTGTAAATTTGAGGATGACAGGAAGGCAGATGTACATTCAATCTTTACACCTGATGTCAGAGAAACGTTGTCCTATGACAACTGAAGGGGCTTGCTGGCTTTGCACACTAGGATACCACAACAAGCCCCTTGTTAACGTTCAATTGTCAGGACTGTCAAAATTGCTCTGGTAGGTGTCTTGCCTTTTCCAGTTTCTTTCTCCATATTTCACTTCCGCAATTGGCTATCAAAGCCAATGTAATTTACTGCTTAAATCGGGTTCAAAGTAGGTTTTAAATAGGTTTTAACATTTCTTAACTGTCCAATAAAAACAAAAGCTTAAAGCAATAATCTAGTTCTTACCCCATTATAGTGGTTTTTGGCTCTCAGAATCGATGTATTTCTGCCTGCAAAAAAGTTGTTAAATCGAGTCATACAGGTATTAAAACTCGTTAAACTATTCTGTGATTCTCCCATAAATACAAAAGCCTATATAAGGAATCTAGTCCGACCCCCCTTATCGTGTTTGTTGACTCTCAGAATCAGGTATTTGTAAAAACCTTTGAAAGTGGATTCAAGTATGACTCGTCTATACTTCATCCACGCTGCTATTTTTTCATATAACTAATAAAAACAAATCCTTAAACCAAGAGTGTCAAATTCTTAATTTAAGGCTCGCTTTTTATTGGGGTTCAACTGCGTTTCTTATGGCTCCAGAACGCATTCCGCCTGAATTTCACTGATAACTGGTTTCCAATGTCTATATACAGTCTGCCTGCACACTCCAGCAAATTTTGAAACTCTTACTTTAGTTGGAAACCCGTCCATAGTTATCAAAACTAGTATTGCTTCCTTAATTTTCTTATGTGATTTATCACTTTGCACCTTGTTGGCAGCCAATGCGCCTCTCCTCTTAGCTTCTTTTTTATGCTCAGCACTCACTGGATGATATGCTGCTGTTTCTATTTCCTTTAACGATTGTCCCCGCACATTGAATATGTAAGAGTTGACATCTTTGCAAAATGGGTTAATCAATTTATTCGTCTTCTTGCATTTAATTTTTTTTTCAAAGATACGGGTAGTTGACGCAAGATATGGCAGTGTTAGCACGCTCTCTTTTTCTTTGTCTATAAAAGCCTCCAGCTTAAAAATAATTTGGATTATATTTTTCCATGTTGAAATAAAAGAGGGTTTCAAGCCAAGCCTTACTTCAAGGCGATCGAAGATAAGTTTTCC
>PLGI01000028.1 GCA_003139775.1 Syntrophaceae bacterium
AAATCATTCCTATAAGGAGTTTGGTATGAATAAATCAGATTTAATTTTAAAATTAGCAGAAAAACACAATCTTACCGAGAAGAATGCTACACAAATAGTTGATCTTGTCTTTGATGGTTTTACAGATACCCTCAAAAGTGGTGGCAGGATTGAGATCAGAGGATTTGGGAGCTTTACTGTTCGTAAATATAAAGCTTATAAAGGAAGGAATCCTAGAAATGGGGAACATGTAGATGTGAAACCTAAGAAAGCGCCGTTTTTCAAGGTGGGAAGGGAATTGAAGAAGATGGTGGATGGTAAATAAATAGGGTCGGGATCGATATTTATAGCTTCCTGTAATCCACAGGCAGCATAATTCAGAAAAAGTTGATCGATTTCCAATGGTAAGAAACATCTGATAGCCCTAAATTAATATTGACTTAATAGTATTTGAGAGTAAAGTAATAATAAATGTAAAAACGAACAGATCAGATTCTTATAATTTTAACTGACTTATCATATGGGTGGGTTAATGTTTAAGGGAATTGGTTATAAGTTCATCTGCCTGGTTAGACAAACTCCGCACAGCGGCAGTAACTACCCCCCCCCATCGTTCTAAATTATTGTATTTACAAAGTAATATCATTAAACTACATCTACAGGCTATTCACTGACCCGGTGCGTCTCTTGTGGCCGCCGTGCTGCTTATTTTACCAAAACCAGATTATAGTGCACGACGGATTATATGCAAAATTAATTTATGTTGAAGGGTACTCGATCAATCGATAGCTCAAGGCATAACCCAAAGCAAGGAATTGAAAATGTCTGCGAAAAAAAACACAACAGCATCTCAGAAATTATCAAATGACATCATCAACACCATACATGAACCCTTAATCGTTCTGGATCAAGATTTAAGGGTGGTCACCGCCAGCCGTTCCTTCTATGACTTCTTCAAGATAAAACCCAAAGAGACTGTGGGACAAATTGTTAGTCTGGATTTGGAGGCACTAAAACCAAGGCCGTAAATTAAGGAGGAGAAAATGCAAAGCAAAACAAAAAAAGGTGCAGTAGAAAAAGCTTTTACGGGTATCAATGGTTTTGATGGGATTCTTATGGGTGGAGTGCCCAAAGGCAGAGCAACCTTGATCAGTGGTGAAACAGGAACGGGGAAGACGGTTATACTGAATGAGTTTATCTATCGGGGGATAACTCGATTTAAAGAAAACGGCGTCTATGTCACCTTTGAAGAAGACGAGAGGGATATCATTAAGAATGTCATGGGATTCGGCTGGAATTACGCTTCACTCATTGCTCAGAAAAAGCTTGCCTTTGTAGATGCTGGCGCATTTCAAGATGTGACTGTTGAGAGTGGTCAAAACTATGATTTAAGCCCACTGGTTGAAAGGATAAAGTATGCCATTAAAAAAGTAAAGGCAAAACGGCTGGTGATAGATGGCCTGGATAACCTTTTCTCAAGATTCCAGAATAAAGATGCGGTCAGACAGACGCTTTATCGGATTATTGCCGAGCTAAAGGATTTAAGAGTTACTGTGCTCATGACCGCAGAAAAGTCAGGCCCGGAGCAAGCCTTAAGCCGCTATGGGGTGGAGGAATTTGTGGCTGATGGAGTGATTGAACTGTCATTAATCAAAGGCCAACAGCAATTCCTGCGCCGGATGTTTGTTATAAAGCTTAGAGGCACATGTTTTCGCAGCGGCATCGTAGAATTTGAGATCACTGACCATGGCCTGGTTGTTTATCCGAAAATCCCAATTGAAAAAGTGGCTGCCAAGACGGATTTTCAGGTGCGCAAGCGTTTTGGTATTAAAGGTTTGGACGATATTTTAGGTGGCGGCATACCACAAGGTCATATGATATTGTTTTCTGGAAATACCGGAACCGGAAAGACGATGTTTGGCATGCACTTCTTAAAGCAAGGCATCGATGATGGTGAGAATGGGGTTTTTGTGGCCTTAGAGGAGCCTGTAGAACAGGTAAAAAAGACAGCTTTAGCGCATGGCTGGGATTTCAACCGCTATGAGAAGGAAGGAAGTATTAGCTTTGTTTCCACAAACTTGATTGATATCTCCAATGATAGATTATTATATCAGATTATTACTGCCGTGGAAAGCATTAATGCCAAGAGGATAGTGATAGATTCGGTTTCTACTTTCCTCTCTGAAACGATGAGCGAAGAGCAAGTCAGGCAGTTTCTGATTCAACTGTCCGGATATTTTAAGGCCAACGGTGTTACCTGTATAATGAATCATATCTTCCCATTGAGTTTTGCAGCAGAGCGCGGCCAGTTATTAAGCAGCCTTTCAACCACTCATATGCGCTTAAGCTCACTAACAGATGGGATTGTTATGCTTCTTTTTGTGGAGCGTGGCCAGAAGGTAAAGAAGCTTATTAATGTACTGAAACTGCGCGGAAGCAATCATTCCAAGGAAATCTTAAGTTATGAAATTGAAAAAGGTGGAATAAAGATGGGTGTGAAATATGAAGAATAACCTGCCTGACGGCGGGAAAGGGGGCTACTATGGCAGTAAAATATGTATTAAAACTTTATGTGACAGGAGAGACTCCTCGCAGCCAGACCGTACTTAAAAATTTAAAAGAGATTTTGGATGAAGATTATAAGGGGGTCTATTCCTTAAAGGTGATTGATGTAATAAAACAGCCCCAGTTAGCGGAGGATGATAAAATTCTGGCTACACCGACTTTGATTAAGATTTTACCACCGCCTGTGGCCAGAATTATCGGCGATTTAAGCGATAGGGAAAAAGTCCTCTTGGGTTTAGACTTCGTGGCAATCAGGTGAACCCCGTTTGAAGCCTTTCCTGTTTCCAACTGGGTGAGAAAGGCGCTTAGGAAAAAATGAAGAAATTAACCAAAAAGGCCGACCAAGATAAAAAATACCTGCAAGCCCTAAAGGAATCTGAGGCAAGGTTTCGTAGTATTGTTCTTTGGAGCCCGGATGCAATTATTGTAACCGATGCAAAGGGTAAGATAGAATATATGAATCCTGCTGCTGAGGTAGTTTTTAACCGCAAAATGGAAAGTTTTATCGGAAAGGACTTTGGCCTGCCTCTGGTAAATGGCGAATCAACCGAGATTGACATATTTCGTCCGGGAAAAGATCCGGGAGTGGGCGATATGTACGTGGTTGAAGCCCAGTGGCTGGGTGAAAATACGCATCTGATTACGATCCGCGATATTACTATGCGCAAACAGATAGAAGAAAAAATAAAACAGGCTCAAGAAGCTCTTTTCATCATAAATAATAAACTCGAAGAGCGCAATCGTCAGAACAGCCTGCTGAGTGAAATGAGAGAACTGCTCCAATCGTGTTCGACTGTCCAGGAAGTACCTGCCATTGTCATTAGTTACGCAGCCAAATTGTTCCCCGGCACGGACGGCGCCTTGTTTCTGCTGAGCGATTCCAAGTCTGATCTGCAATCAATGGCGCGGTGGGGGTATTTTCCTGAAGATGTGGATAGCAATATCTTTGCCCCTGATGCGTGCTGGGGCTTGAGACAGGGTCGTGTTTATGCGGTTGAAGATATGAAAACCGGTCCAATCTGTCCACACCTTAAAAAATCATCATCCACTACTTATATTTGTCTACCACTGATAGGTAAAGGGGAAATAATCGGCTTACTGCACTTGGGGACTAAGCGACCCGTACAGGAAGATGACAAACAGGCAAATATTTTTGAACTGAAAGAAATCGCTGTCATGTTTGCGGAATACTTTTCACTTTCAATCGCAAATATTAAACTGTCGGAAAAACTCACCAGCCAGTCAGTACGAGACCCTCTTACGAGATTGTACAATAGGCGCTATATGGACGAAATCATTCAGCATGAGATCCTGCGTGCGGCAAGGCAACAAACCGGGATAGGCGTTGTCATGATTGATATTGATCACTTCAAACAGATCAATGACACATACGGGCATGAAGCGGGCGATGAATTCCTTACAAGGCTGGCTGACTTTTTCAGACTTCAGATACGTCGTTCCGATTTTATCTTTCGCTATGGTGGGGAAGAATTCGTGCTTGTTCTACCCGAATCATCAGTTGAGGACACATACAAATACGCCGAGTCTCTAAGAAAAGAAATCAAAAACATGAAAATTAATTTTCGAGATCAACAGCTTCCTTCAATTACCTTATCATTCGGCATCTCTGCATATCCTGACCTTGGATTAGATACGATTGAACTCATACGGATAGCAGACAAAGCTCTCTATAAGGCAAAAGAGGCGGGCAGAGACAGGGTAGTAATCGGTGCTCAGGATACAGCAGTCGACATCACCGAGCGCAAGCATGCTAAAGAGGAACTTCAGGGAAGCCTCAACAGCCTCAGCAAGGAGTTTAACACTATTGTTCAAGTCTTGATATCCTCTATAGAGATGAAAGATCCCTATACGGCCAGTCATCAGCGCTGGTCTGCGAACATTGCCTGCGCCATTGCCACGGAGATGGGACTACCTCAAGATAAAATTGATGGACTCCGGATGGCGGGTTCTATGCACGACATAGGGAAATTATCGATCCCCGCGGAGATATTGTCCAAGCCCACCAAGCTGACAGAGATTGAATTTTCTCTGATTAAAGAACATTCCCGAAGTGGATATGAAATGTTGAAGGATGTGGAATCCCCCTGGCCGTTGGCACAGATTGTTTATCAGCACCATGAACGGATGAATGGATCAGGCTATCCAAGAAATCTAAAAGGGGATGAAATTCTCATGGAGTCACGGATTCTGGCTGTTGCCGACATCGTGGAGGCCATGGCTTCCTACCGTCCCTATCGTGCGGCCTTGGGTATTGAGGCAGCTCTTGAAGAGATCGAAAAAAATAAGGGAGTTTTTTATGACGATGCTGTCGCGGATGCCTGTCTGAGATTATTCCGAGAAAAAGGGTATCAGCTTAAATATGATGGAGAAACCAATCCCGTAGAAAAAACATGATTTCAAATGGAGGAGAAGAATTCGTGCTTATTCTACCCGAATCATCAGTTGAGGACACGTGCAAATACGCCGAGTCTCTCAGGAAAGAAATCAAAAACATGAAAGTTAATTTTCGAGATCAATGGCTTCCTTCAATTACCTTATCATTCGGCATCTCTGCATATCCTGACCTTGGATTAGATACGATTGAACTCATACGGATAGCAGACAAAGCTCTCTATAAGGCAAAAGAGGCGGGCAGAGACAGGGTAGTAATCGGTTGATAAAGGTAGAGAAATCCGGATGGGGTAAACGGCATCTCAAGACCAGTTTGAAACGTTACCTATTACCAGCGAAGTGAGAAAATAAATGAAGAAGCAAACCAATAATGCCGACCAAGATAAAAAATACCTGCAAGCCTTAAAAGAATCTGATGAAAGGTTTCGTAGTATTGTCCTTTGGAGCCCGGATGCGATTATTGTAACCGATGTAGAGGGAAAGATAGAATATATGAATCCTACTGCGGAGAAAGTCTTTAACCGCAAACTGGAAAGTTTTGTCGGAAAGGACTTTGGCCTGGCTATAGTAAATGGCGAATCAACCGAGATTGACATTGTTCGTCCGGGAAAAGATACGGGGGTGGGCGAAATGTATGTGGTTGAAACCGAGTGGCTGGGTGAAAAGGCGCACCTGATTACGATTCGCGATATCACCGACCGCAAGAAGGCGGAAGAGGCTTTGAGGGAAAGTGAAAACAAATATCGCCTGCTGGCCAATAATGTCCATGATGTCATTTTCGTTTTGGATATGAATCTGAAATACACCTATATCAGCCCTTCCGTAAAAATCCTGAGAGGATACGAACCGGAAGAGTTGTTGCAACAAACACCTGCTGGGATGTTGACGCCCTCCTCCATGGATCTGGCCATGAAGACCATAGCTGAGACTATGGAACTGGAAAAAACTGAACATAGAGAGATTAACGTATCCCGGACGCTTCAATTGGAAATGATACGAAAAGATGGGACCACCGTGTGGACGGAGGTGAAATTTTCACTTATCAGAGATGAAAATCAGCAACTGGTAAACATTATGGGTGTAACCCGTGATATCACCGAGCGCAAGCAGGCGGAGCGGGCGCTACTGGAGAGCGAGGAAAAGTATCGTCTGGTCGTAGAAAATGCAAAGGAATCAATCATTATCACACAGGATATGAAGTTGGTCTTTGTCAATAATGCTGCCATCAGCATGGTGGGATATTCCAAAGAGATATTAACATTAAAATCTTTCACAGATTTTATCCATCCCGATGATCGTAATATGGTCGTTGATCATCATATAAAAAGAATAAAAGGTGAAGAAGTTCCCCCTGTTTATTCTTTCAGGGTCATTGGCCAAGATGGAACTGTAATATGGTGTGAACTTAATGCGGCTGTTATTCAATGGAAGGGAAAACCCGCTACTCTGAATTTTTTGAATAACATCACCGAGCGCAGGAAGTCGGAGGAGGAACTGAAACAGACCCTTGAAAGTCTCAGAAAGTCTATCGGCGCGACCATCCAAACCATGGTATCCGCTGTAGAGATGAGAGATCCCTATACGGCCGGTCATCAGCTCAGGGTTGCGGATCTGGCCTGTTCCATTGCCGCAGAGATAGGGTTGCCCCAAGATAAAATTGATGGAATCCGCATGGCAGGTTCCATACATGACATCGGGAAATTATCCATACCCGCGGAGATATTGTCCAAACCTACCAAACTGACAGACATTGAATTTTCTCTGATTAAAGAACACTCCCGGAGTGGATACGAGATGCTGAAGGATGTGGAATCTCCCTGGCCGCTGGCACAAATCGTTTACCAACACCATGAACGGATGAACGGATCCGGCTATCCAAGAAATCTGAAAGGGAAGGAAATTCTTATAGAGGCCCGCATTATGGCTGTGGCCGACGTGGTGGAAGCCATAGCCTCCCATCGGCCCTATCGTCCTGGCTTGGGTATTGAGGTAGCTCTTGAAGAGATAGAGAAAAATAAGGGAATTTTTTATGACGATGCTGTCGCCGATGCGTGCCTGAGATTATTTCGGGAAAAAGGCTATCAGCTTATATAAAATGGAGAAACCAATCCCGTTTTATGCCAGTCAAAATTCTCTTGACACCCCCAATCTCTCTCCATATAGTCCCCAATAGTGTAAAAAGTTGCTATCAATTCAACAATATTCTTTGTAAAATGAATTCATGCGGCAATTGATGGAGGGCCATGTCTGAAAATTCAATCCATGAGGAACACATCGCGAACCTTACGGATATGATCCATCATTACCAGTCCGTGGAAATGTCACTGCGGGAAAGCCGTGATATTTATACTACCATATTACAGAGATCGTTCGCCGCCATCTATGTCGTTCAGGATGGGAAATTCTGCAACGTTAATATCAAAGCCGCTGCCAATTCGGGATATTCAACAGAGGAATTGATCGGCATGAATGCCGATAGTCTTGTCCACCCCGAGGATAAACCTGATGTGCTATGCAGAGCTCGCGCTATGCTGCGCGGTGATTCAACCACTGCTCCCTATGCCTTCAGAATATTGACTAAACATGGTGATATCCGGTGGATTATGGAGACCGTATCCGTAATCACTTACGAAGGCCGTCCGGCCATTCTGGGGAACAGCATTGATATTACAGAACATCGGCTCGCCATTGAAAGATTGCGGGATTCGGAAATACTCTACCGGACCATTTTTGAAACCACTTTAGCGGCTACAATTATCATCGAAGAGGATACAACCATATCCCTCGTTAATTCTGAATTTTCCAAGATGTCCGGATACTCCCGTGAGGAATGGGAAGGCAAAAAGAGTTGGATGGAATTTGTTGTGTCCGAGGACCGGGAACGGATGCTATCCTATCATCACCTGCGACGGTTGAACCGCAAGGCACCGCCCCAGGATTACGAATTTGGCTTTATCGATAGTTGGGGACACATCCGGAATGTCATCCTCATGGTGGATATGATTCCTCAAACAAAGAAGAGCGTAGCATCATTCATTGACATCACCGATCACAAGAAGGCGGTAGCCCTGCTTGAAGAGTCAGGAAATCTCTACCGGACCATTTTTGAAACCACTCTGGCGGCTACCATCATTATCGAAGAGGATACAACTATATCCCTCGTTAACTCTGAATTTTCCAAGATGTCCGGATACTCCCGTGAGGAATGGGAAGGTAAAAAGAGCTGGACAGAGTTTGTCATTCCCGAGGACAGGGAAAGGATGAGGATATACCATCACTTGCGACGCGTAAACTGCAACGCCGCACCGCACAATTATGAATTCGGCTTTATCGACAACCATGGACGTATCAGGAATGTCATTCTGATGGTGGACATGATCCCACAAACCAGTAAGAGTGTGGCTTCCTTTGCCGACATCACGGAACACAAACTGGCCGTATCACGTCTGCAGGAATCGGAAAACCTCTATCGGACTATCTTTGAAAATACGGGAACAGCCACTATGATCGTTGAAGAGGATATGACAATTTCCCTAGCCAATACCGAATTTGAAACGCTCTCTGGAGCCCCGAAGGAATACTGGGAAAACAAGCGCAAATGGACAGAATTATTTAGTCAAAAGGACCTTCAGAAGATGATACATTACCATCAGCAGCGAAGAATTGATCCCGAAACTTCCTCTCAGAATTATCAATGTGCTCTGATCGACAAACAGGGAAATAAAAAGGTTGTTCTGCTCGCTGTGGCCATGATTCCTGGCTCCAAGAAAAGTGTTATATCCCTAACTGATATTACAGAACAAAAGCGCGTAGAGATGGCCTTGCAGAAACGCGAGCAGGAAGTTCAAAAGAAATCCAGAAACTTGGAAGAAATGAACTCCGCCCTGAAGGTATTGCTGAAGCAGCGTGAAACAGACAAACTGGAACTGGAAGAAAACGTCCTGACCAACGTAAAAGACCTCATTCTGCCTTACTTGGTAAAATTGAAGGCAAGCCACTTAAATTTACGTGACGCAGCCTTTGTCAATATCCTAGAGGCAAATCTTATGAATATTACATCGCCCTTTTTTCACAGCCTTTCCTCGAATTATATAAATCTAACGCCTAAAGAAATTCAGGTGGCCAACCTGATCAAAGATGGTAAAACCACAAAAGAAATCGCCGATATAATTGGTGTTTGCCAAGGAGCCATATCCCTTCATCGAGACCACATCCGTAAAAAAATGGGCTTAAATAATAAGAAAATCAACCTCAATACCTATCTTACCTCTCTTGCCTAATATAAGGTTTTTATATATACTAGGCTTCTCTTTTTCTTATATTGTGTATTTCACAAGCATCCCTTAAAAACAAACTTAGCAAATAGTATACTCCCCAAAGCAGGATTTGGGGAGGCGTTATCATTGCACTATTCATCACACGTATTTTTATTTAACATGCTTGGGGTAAAATAAGGAGGATTTTATGGATTTAAATATCATCAGCACCATAGGAATTTTCCTTTCACTGGCTTTCATCATTGTTCTCGCTTTAAGAGGGTGGCACATCATCGTAATTGCGCCGCTTGCCGCTATTCTTGCTGCCTTATTTTCTAATCTGAATATTCTGCAAACTCTCACCGGGCCATACATGAAAGGTTTCGTTAGTTATGCCGGGAAATTTTATCTCATCTTTCTGATGGGTACACTCTTCGGCAAATTTATGGAAGACAGCGGTGCTGCTCGATCCATTGCTACTGCAATCATTAAGTTAATCGGTGGTGGTGGTAATCAGCTGCGCGTGCTTCTTGCTTTTTCTGTTGTTTGCATGGTTTTAACTTATGGTGGTGTCAGTCTTTTCGTGGTTATCTTCACTGTTCTTCCGATTGCACGATCACTCTGGAAAGAAGCAAATATTCCTTGGCATTTATTTATGCTTTCCTTCGTTTTTGGCGCCGCATCCATAACTATGACCATGCTCCCCGGTTCTCCGCAAATTCAAAACATCATGCCAACCAAATATTTACATACAACGGCAATGGCCGCTCCTTTGCTGGGCCTTATGGGTGCTGCAGTTGTAATCGTATTTAATGTTCTTTATATGAAATACTGCCTAAAGAAGGTTAAAGAAAAAGGTGAGGTTTATGTTGCACCTACCGGCGTAGGAATTGTCGCGGAGAGCACAGAAACAAAAGATATGCCGAATGTCTGGTTGAGTTTACTGCCAATGGTTGTTGTTCTGGTTCTTTTGAATGTTCCCGTAATAAGACAGGACATCATTTACTCTTTGGGTGCCGGTGCTTTGTTCTGTGCAATAATCTTCTGGCATCGCTATACCAATATTTTGGATACACTAAATAAAGGCGCCGTTAATACAGTTATACCTATTGTCAATACCTGTGCTGATGTCGGTTACGGTATGGCTGTTTCCACAACCGCAGGATTTAGCGTTGTTTCAGCTTGGTTGTTAACCCTGCCCATGAATCCCATTATTTCCCTATCTGTCGCTACAAACATCATGGCCGGTATCACCGGCTCAGCTTCCGGTGGGATGGGAATCATATTGGAAACATTAGTTCCTAAATATCTTGCTCTTGGTATCAACCCCGAACTGGCACACCGTATCGTGGCGATGTCTTCCGGATGTTTCGATGCAATGCCTCATAACGGCGTTGTTATTACAATTCTCGCTGTTGCTGGGTTGACCCATGTTAATGCCTATAAGCATGTTTTTTGGGGACATATAGTTGCGACACTACTTGCTCTTGTCATCTGCATTCCTCTGGGAATTCTGATTTACTAAGATTTGGACTAATTTCCCTCCTGTCTTACAAGGAGGCAGGAGGGAAACTTAAAATCCGTTAAGCTAACCAAGTATCTGAAGTAAGGAGGAATTATGATCAAGTTGTTTGAAAAATTGCCTTTGCTGGGCCCGGTTTTCTATGCATCCCAGATAGCTCTGTTTTTCGGCAAAGTACACTTATAAAGTCAGAGTATGTGGCACTAATGATACCTTTAAAAGATTAATTACTGATTTAAAGACAAAGGCATCAACACAATTATCCCGTAGGATACGTGGGATAACTTAAAAGATAAAATTAAATTTTCAACGGATATAGAGGGGAAACGGGATTGTTAAGCATATCTTAACCGTTTTTTAAGAATTGTTAAATCGCAATACTAAACGAGGAGGTACTACTATGGCTCAAAAAACCTATCAACCCGGACAAAGTTACAATTATCAATTACTTATTAAGCATCTTCTGCATACTCCGCTTTTTTATGCTCCCCAACAAGAAATAGTCTATCGCGATAAAGTTCGTTTGACCTATCTGCAATTTAATGAGCGCATTCACAGGTTGGCAAGCGGGCTGGAGAAGATCGGAGTCAAGAGTGGCGATACTGTCTGCGTTTTTGATTATGACAGTCATCGTTATCTGGAATGTTTTTTTGCCATACCCATGATGGGGGCAATTTTGCATACACAAAACTGGCGTCTTTCTCCGGAACAAATACTTTACACCATGAATCATGCCGGTGATAAAGTTGTGATCATCAACTCTGAGTTTCTGCCCCTTCTGGAAGCGGTTAAAGATCAGTTAAAAACAGTAAAAAAGATAATACTGATTTCTGAAGACGGCGCTAAACCACAAAGCAAAATAAATTTTGACTGCGAATATGAAGAACTCCTCAAATCTGGTTCCGCCAAGTATGATTTCCCCGATTTTGATGAAAATACGCGGGCAACTATATTTTATACTACCGGGACAACCGGTCTGCCGAAAGGCGTTTATTTTTCTCATCGTCAACTTGTTTTACATACCCAGGCCATCATTGTGGCTACTTCAGCTTATACGTCTACCGGCCGTTTTCATTCTGATGATGTTTATATGCCGCTTACGCCGATGTTTCATGTGCATGCCTGGGGATTTCCTTATGCGGCAACCCTGATGGGAGTCAAGCAAGTGTACCCCGGAAAATATGAACCGCCAATATTGTTAAAGCTGATTTTGACGGAAAAGGTGACTTTTTCTCATTGTGTGCCAACAATTATCCAAATGCTGGTTGCCAGTCCGGCAGTGAAAAACTTCGATCTGTCAAAATGGAAGGTTGTTATTGGCGGCGCAAGATTGCCCAAAGGATTAGCTCAGGAAGCGATGAAATTGGGTATCCAGATTTATGCAGGCTATGGCATGTCGGAAACTTGTCCGGTTATTTCGACTGGCGCTTTAAAGCCGGAAATGCTGAACTGGGAAAAAGAAAAGCAAATTGACAAATTAATCATGACGGGGATTACGATTCCGCTGGTTTACGCTAAAATTGTTGATCCCTTCGGAAAAGACCTGCCACATGATGGTGAAGCCACGGGTGAGCTTGTGCTCAGGGCTCCCTGGCTAACCGCGGGATATTTTAATGAACCGGAGAGGTCAAAAGAATTGTGGATTGACGGCTGGCTGCATACCGGTGATGTCGCCTATATCGACAAAGAAGGTTATATTCAAATAACCGACCGGATTAAAGATGTAATAAAAACAGGCGGAGAATGGATTTCTTCACTGGAATTAGAAAATCTGGCCAGTCAGCATGAGGCAGTTCTGGAAGCTGCTGCAATAGGTATTCCTGATCCGAAATGGGGAGAACGACCGGCACTAATAATCGTTTTACGCCCTGATTATAAAGGTAAGATTACCGCTGAAGACATGCAGAAGTACATGGCTGATTGCGCAAGTAAGGGAAAGATTCCCAAGTATGGTGTTCCCGATAAATATTTGTTCGTTGATGAAATCCCCAAGACAAGTGTCGGCAAGGTTAACAAAATTCAACTGAGGAAAACTTATGTTTAAAGTGTCGCACTTTTTACGGATGAGCTCGTCTATTTCCCTGCGGCGTAGACCGCAGGGAAATATCGATCGATCAAATACGGCGTGTATGCTTATTATACCCGCAATAATATAACTTTTATAGAAAGGATTTAATACGATGAATGACGTTGTGATTGTATCTGCTTGCAGGACAGCCATCGGATTCTTTGGCGGATCGCTGAAGGATATCAATGGCGCCACCATTGCCAGTGTGACTATGAAAGAAGCCGTTAAGAGGGCCGGCATTGACGCCGGACTAATAAAAGATGTCCGTTACGGTTGCTGTCTGGAGCACCATGACATGCTCAATGTGGCCAGAGTGGGGGCTTTGATGGCAAACATTCCCCCGACAACTATAGCCGTCACGATCAATCGGGTCTGTATTTCGGGAATGGAAGCCGTGGTCTCGGGAATGGCGATGATCCAGGCGGGACTGGCGGACGTTATCCTCGCCGGCGGTGTCGAACATATGTCCGGGACTCCCTATGCCGTATCGGCGGCAAGATGGGGATGCCGTCTCCAGGACAATGTATTTGAAGATACCATGATCCGTGGGTTGTTTTGTGGATCGCGACTTCTGCCGGGGCCGGAAAACGGACCGCTCAAGGAGGGATCACCTATCGATATGTTCAAAGGCAAACCCTACATTATGGGGCATACGGCAGAATTTGTGGCACAGATGCTGAACATCACCCGCGAAGAAATGGACGCGGTTGCCCTCAGGAGCCACAACAATGCAGAAAGAGCAACAAACAATGGTGACTTTAAAGAAGAAATCGTTCCTATAGAAATACCGCAAAAAAAAGGCAAGCCCCCAATCATTTTTGATAAAGA